>NZ_VRVD01000186.1:0-8222 GCF_008040015.1 Methylobacterium sp. WL18
GCCCGACCTCTGGGCTGCTATCCGCGAGGCCTTCACCCGCTTCACCCCAGACGAATGCCGCAACTGCATCACCGCCGCCGGATACGAGGACGACTTGGCCGTCGCTACATAAGTGGGAACAGCTCTAAGCAGCGGATGCTGACGTTTGATCCTCTCAATCGTCATCGGATTCGACATCCGGATTGCTACACCTAGAAATTGAGCGCACGATGCCAGCGTCCGCTGAGAAGTTATCTAAGTGCGGGCATTCAGTGCAGTTCGGAGTGCCCATGGTGGACCGCCCCCGCGCAGATCAGTTCCTTGAAGTCGCCCGTGAGTTGCGAGCGGCAGCCGAGGAGACGCGGCGGACGCTCCAGGCCTCGCGCGACCTCGTCCGGCGCTCCCGCGAGCAGGCCGCCGGGCCACCGGTCTCCGGCAGCGACCCCGGCCCCTCACAACAGCTGGTGACGTCTCTCATCGACGCCTACGAGGCCGCGGAGGACGAACCCGACCTCCAGACCCGCCTCCTGCTGGCCCATGTGCTCAATCATGTCGGGCGTCGCATCGCCGGCGTGATGGGACCGCGGGCGGCCGGGATCGCCGTACATTGAGGGCCGCAGCGCAGAGATGGGCGTGGCGCAGGGATCGGCGGAGAGGCCCGAATGAACGGTGACGATCCGCAGGACGACGACCTGGCTGCGCTGGTCCGCATTGCCCGAACGCTGGGCGTCCCTGTCGCGACCTTCCTGACTACCTGCCACTCCGGAATACCTGATGCTGAGACCGCCGTGGCGGGTCTGGATCATCCCGCCGAAGTGGTGGCGCTGCTGCGTCTATTTGTGCGGCTGAAGAGCCCCGAGGCGCGGGCCCGTTGCCTCGCCTACGTCGTGCAGGAAGTCACGCACGACAGCTGATTCGCGCGGCCGTCCTCGACATCGGGCGCGAACGCATGATGCTGGAACCCGACGAACGGCGCGGCATCGATCCAAAGGCTCAGAACGCGGTGATGGACCAAGTCTTCTTTCCGATCGTCGGCATCGGCGCGTCCGCGGGTGGCATCGAGGCGATGCGGGGTTTCTTCCGCGGGCTGCCGGAGACGCTCGAGGCGGCCTTCGTCGTGGTCACGCATCTCAGCCGGGAGCACAAGAGCCTGCTCCCGGACGTGCTAGCCCGGTTCACGCCGCTCGAGGTCGAGGCCGCTACTGACGGCGTGCAGGTCCGGCCGGGCCGCGTCTACGTCATGCCGCCCGGTTTCGTCATGGGCATCGCGGGCGCCCGGCTGACGTTGACGCCGCTCGGGCCGGCGGGCCGCGAGACCAAGCCGATCGACATCTTCCTGACCGCGCTCGCCCTCGACCAGGGCGAGCGCGCGGTCGGGGTGATCCTGTCCGGCGGCGACGGCGACGGCGCCATCGGCGTCAAGGCGATCAAGGAGCACGGCGGCCTGACCCTGGCCCAGACCGCGGATGGCGACGGCCCCGAGACCGCCGACATGCCGCTCAGCTCGCTGCGGACCGGCTTCGTCGATTTTGGCGAGATGGCCGAACTGATGGGCGGCCGGATCGCGGCGCACGTCGCTTCGTACCTCGCTGCCGCGCCGGATGCGCAGGTCGACGTGGTCCCGCGGGAGCCTGACGCTGAGCAGCTCACCGAGATCTTCGCCATCCTCCGCCGCCAGGTCGGCCACGACTTCTCGGGGTACAAGCCCAGCACCTTCGTGCGCCGGCTGCAGCGGCGCATCAGCGTGGTCGGCGCGGCCGGGCCGGACGCCTACCTCAAGCTGCTGCGGGCCGACCCGGCCGAGGTCGGGGTGCTGTTCCGGGACCTGCTGATCGGCGTGACGAACTTCTTCCGCGACACCGCCGCCTTCGAGGCGCTGGCCACCCAGATCATCCCGAAACTATTCGACGCGCGTGCGGCGACCGATGGCGTGCGGATCTGGGTGCCGGCCTGCTCGACCGGCGAGGAAGTCTATTCCCTGGCCATCCTGGTGCGCGAGCACATGCTCACCCTGGCGGATCCGCCGCGCGTGCAGATCTTCGCCACCGACATCGACGAGCGCGCGCTCACGGTCGCCCGGACCGGCCGCTACCCGACGGCCTACCTGTCCGCAGTCTCGGCCGAGCGGATCGCGCAGCACTTCGTCGTAGAGGGTGATAGCGCGGTGGTCGCGAAGGCCGTGCGCGACCTGTGCACCTTCGCGCCCCACAGCGTGCTGCGCGACCCGCCGTTCTCCCGCCTCGACCTCGTCTCCTGCCGCAACCTGATGATCTACCTCGGCGTCGAGGCCCAGCAGCAGCTGATACCGGTGCTGCACTACGCCCTGCGCCCGCGCGGCTACCTGTTCATCGGGATGGCCGAGAACGTGACGCGGTTCGAGGACCTGTTCGAGACGATCGACAAGCAGCACCGGATCTTCCAGGCCCGCGATGCGATCCCGCCGGTGCGATTGCGGCCGATGTCCGGGTCGGACACGTCGATCTTCCAGAGCGCCGGCCAGCCGCACCGGCGCAACGTGACGACGCACGCGGCTCTGCGGCACGCGGTGGAGAGCCAGATGCTGTCCGAGTTCACGCCGCCACACGCGGTCGTGACGCGGACGGGCGAGGCCGTGCACTACTCGTCGCGGATCGGCGATCACCTGGAGGTCGTGCCCGGCCAGCCGACCCGGGAGCTGGCCGCGATGGCGCGCAAGGGCCTGCGGCTGGACCTCCGGACGGCGCTGCGCGAGGCGATCGAGGGCAATACCATGGTCTTGCGCGACGGCATCGGCGTCGCGCTGTCGGACGGCCGTCTTCAGTCGATCTCCCTGGTGGTCAAGCCGCTGACCACGCCCGGCGCGAGCGAGCCGCTTTTCCTGGTCGTGTTCAAGGAGGCCGCTGCGCCGGTCGAGAAGGAGCGGCAGCAGGCCCTGGAGGCGAACGAGCGGGACACGGCGCTCCAGGGCCTGGAGCGAGAATTGAACGTGACGCGCGAACGGCTCCAGGCCGTGATCGAGGAATACGAGACCTCGCTGGAGGAGCTCAAATCCTCGAACGAGGAGCTGTCCTCGGTCAACGAGGAGATGCAAGCCGCCCACGAGGAGCTCGAGGCTTCGAAGGAGGAGACGCAGTCCCTGAACGAGGAGCTGCAGACGATGAATTCGGAGCTCACGTCGAAGATCGAGGCGATCGACCAGCTGAGCGACGACCAAGCCACGCTGTTCGAGGGCATGAACGTCGCCAGCGTGCTGCTAACGCCGGACCTCCACATCCGCTTGTTCACCCGCGCCGCGGCGCAGATCTTCGGCCTGCAGCCGAGCGACGTCGGCCGGTCCCTGCGCAACTTCTCGGCGCCGATCCCCATGGGGTGGCTGCTGGACGAAATCCCGGCGGTGCTGGCGGAGAGCCGACCCTCCGAGCGGACGGTTGAGGGGGCGGACGGCGCCCGCTACCGGGTCCAGCTGATGGCCGCCTCCCGCACGGGCAGGCGGATGCCCGGGATCGTCGCTAGCTTCACCAACTTGGTCGAGCCAGGATGATCGACCGGTTCGCGCGCCGCGCCTGGGACCTCGGCAGCCACACCCTAGCGTGACACGGACACGGCTGCCTGCGCGCGAACTGCGAGCGTTGGCATGGCTTTGCAGACACCGGCCTCCTCCGATCTTGGGAGAGAGCGGATCGTGTCGCCAACCCAGGCCGAAGGTGGAACGTCAGCTTTCAGCCAGCAGGCCAACGTCCGATTGCCACCCCGAGCCGCAGTTGCCAGACGGCCTACGAATGGCCGCTTTCGGGAAGTGCAAAAAGCGGTCCGCGTGACCGAGATGGGCGCAAAGCGGAACGACCGCTTTTGCGCCCATCGGCTATCAGACATGGCGTAGTCTGGCCGAAAGCGGTACGTCTGCTTCGGAGGGTAGGCACCCGCAAAGCCGCCGTGCTCTTTCTGACAAGGTATTTATTCGGGAGCCACTAATCTCTGTTTGAACGGAATAGTGGATGGGCCGGGCTATGCGGACAGGCCTGGCCGTTGACCAACAATTTGCTGATGATGGGCTCGGGCGGGCCAAAGCCCAACGCTCGACGCCAGCGGTTTTTGGAACGTCGACCGGACCCGGAATGCTCTGCCAGCCCTCGTCGCTCAAGCTCGCTACAGGCAGCGCAGATGCAATCGATGGGGGCCGAGCTGGAGTAGCCGGATCGGATCTTGATCACCGACGCACTCATGAACTCATTATCGAGTACAGCCAACACCTTCAGCTCGTGCGCCGTGAGTGGACGCAGAATGCCTCTTTCGGCAAAGCGTTGAACCGTGGTTCCACTTGGCATCGGTAGCTCACCCAACTACGGCGCTGACGGGAAGTCGTAAACCTCGGCCGGATTCTCGACGAGGATACGCTTGCGCACGCCGTCATCCGGCGCCCACACCGTAAGGAGATCGAACAGCTGCGCATCGTCGGGCTTGGTCGCCTCGGTGGCATGCGGCCAGTCGCTACCCCAGAGCATGCGCTCGGGCGCGATTTTGACGAGCTCTCGCGCCACGGTCGAGGCGTCGGCGTAGCTGGGTCCGCCTTGCCGCGTGTTGAGGTACGGTCCCGACAGCTTGACCCAGGTGGTCCCGCGCTTGAGCAGGCGTAACAGGGTGGCGAAGCTCGGATCGCCGAGGCCGGTTACAGGCGGGATGCGCCCCATATGATCGAAAACGATCCGCACCGGCAGCCGCTCCAGCACCGGCTCGGCCTGGACCATCGCCGCCGCCGGCATGTGGAACTGGATGTGCCAGCCGAGGGGCTTGATGCGTGCCGCCAGGGGCTCTGCCATCTCCAGCGTGGTCGCCCCCGCCTGCACGAGGTTGAACCGGATGCCCCGGATCCCAAGCCCGTGCAGGCGCTGAAGCTCGGTGTCGCTCACGGAGGTGTCCACGACGGCGACGCCGCGGGCCGTCGCGCCAAGTTCGGCCATGCCGGCCAGCGTCACCTGATTGTTCGTCCCGTAAGCGGAGGGGGTGACGACCACGTTCCGCTGCGTGCCGATCCGGCTCTGGATCTTGCGGTAGTCGTCAGGGAACGCATCGGGGTGAAGGACCGGCGCGTCGGGGACCGTCGCCACGCGCTTGTCGAAGAAGTGCATGTGGCAATCGGTGGCGCCGGGAAAGGCCGGCGTGCGGGGGCCCTCGGTCCCGGCCGAGTAGGGGTAGGCCTCGGCAGCGACGGCACGCCCCGACAGGGCCGCCGTGAGGGTCAGGCCCGCGCCGGCCGCAAGCAGCTTGCGCCGGCTGACATCTGAAGCGTGATGATTCGGCATGTGTCTTTCCCGATACCTTCGTTCTGTCTCAAACAGATCCTCGGTCTTCGAACCGTCTGATCGGACGTGATCTCGCGGTCAGGCCCTGGCGAGGGCGGCGGCGACCGCATCCATCGCCTCCCGGTGGTTGGCCGGCTCGACGCCCTGGAGCGTCTCTTTCAGCCCGAGATCCGCCTTCCAGCGCAGGCGGGCGGCGACGGCACGGGCCATGATCGGGTCGATGCCGGCGTCGGCCACTGCCTCGGCCGACATCGCCAGTTCCTCGGCCCTGCGCTTGGCGTGGATCACCCCGGAGGGGATCAGGGCCTCGACCGTGTCCATCCACGGGCGCGCCAGCGTCTTGCAAGCGGAGGCCAACACGATCTCGTCCACACCGTAGTGCCGGGCGGCGAGCAGCATCTCGTCGGTCAGGGCCTCGATGCCCTTGATCAGCACCGAGCGCAGGATCTTGATCCCCGAGGCGGTGCCAAGGGTCTCGCCAACGCTGGTGATATGCATCCCGAACGGCACAAGGAGGTCGCGCACGCGCTCGCCGGCCGGGCCGCTGACCAGGATCGGCATCGCGTAGCCGTTCTTCGGCGTCCCCTCGATCGAGCCGTCGCCGAGGAGGGCGCCGCTCTCGGCCAGACGGGCGGCGACGCCCTGCTTGATCTTCGGGGTCGCCGAGGCGAAGTCGATGAAGGTGTGCCGTTCCGTGAGACAGCCAACGAAGGCGGCGGCGCTTTCCAGGGACACCGATCCAGGCGTCACGCTGACGATCACGTCCGCCGCGTCGGCCAGCTCCCGGTTCGAGCGGACGAGGGTCACGCCCGCGTCCCGGGCCCGGCCCTGGATCAGGTCGGCGAACGGGCCGTCGAAGGCGTACCGGTCGTAGGCCGCGATGCTGGTGAGGCCCGCCGCGCGCAGGCCGCGCCCGAGGGTACTGCCGATCTCGCCGTAGCCGACAAAGCCGAGACGGAATTGTTGGTGTGCCGACATGGTCTGTTTCCCAAATGACGGAGCAGGTGCGGTAAGGCCGTCCGATCAGGCGGCAATCCGGGCCGATCGATCCGGTGGGTGTAGGCAACCGAGCAGAGCCTGAACCGGGTGGGGCAGACCGACACCGTCGATCAGCCTGGCCTGTGACCGGCAGGAATAGCCGTCGGCCAGGAGGCGCCCGGTGCGCTCCTCGCGGCCGATATGGGCCGCCCAGCTCAGGCCGTAGATCCGCTCGGACATCGCCCGGTGCTCGGCCTCGTGGCCGTAGGTGCCGGCCATGCCGCAACAGCCCGCAGGCAGGATCGTCAGGCGGTGGCCGAGGCGGGCGAACACCACCTGCCAGTCGCGTAGGGCCGCCGCTGCGTTCGTCCGCTCGGTGCAGTGGGGCAGCAACAGGAACTCCCGGGCCGGGCCGGGGGTGGGCCGGGCCACGAGCCGCATGGCAAGCCATTCCTGGACGAGCCGAACCGGCGGAGCCCCCTCGGCCCCGAGGGCAACGACGTATTCCGCACGGTAGGTGAGCGTCATCGACGGATCGAGCCCGACAAGGTCGATGCCGGTTGCGGCAAGCGCATGCAGCATCCGGGCGTTGTGCCCAGCGTGCCGGGCGAAGGCGCGCAGGAATCCGTGGACGTGCAGCGGCTTGCCGTTCGGGAGGAACGGCGCCAGCCAGGGCTTGAAGCCTAGATCCGTCAACAGGTCGAGGAGGGCGAGCACCAGCGGCGTCTCGTAATGCGTCGTGAAGGCGTCCTGCACGAGGACGACGCTGCGGGCGCGCTCAGATGCCGGGAGTTCGCGCAGTGCCTCGGGGGTGGCGACGGCGACACCGCGCCGGCGGGCCTCCCGCACGAGGTCGAGGCCCGAGAGCTGGGGCGTGGCCGTGAGGCCGATGGCGCGGGTGAGCCGCTCGCCCGGAGCCGACCCGGTGACGGCGTTGGCCAGCCCCGGCATCCGCGCGGCGAGCGGCAGCATCCGCTCGATCGCCCCGACGACATGGTCACGGGGCCGGCGCAGGTAGCGGCCGTGATAGAGTTCGAGGAACTTCGCCCGGAAGGTCGGCACATCGACCTTGATCGGGCATTGGCCGACGCAGGACTTGCAGGCGAGGCAACCGTCCATCGCCTCCTTCACCGCGTGCGAGAAGTCCGGCTCACGCGACAGGCTGGCGCGCAAGCGGGCTGGGAAGCTGCGCCAGGGGCGGGACGAGCGCTGGCTCTCCGCCAGCGGATCGACCCCGCGCGCGGCGAGCAGACGCAGCCACTCGCGCATCAGCTGCGCCCGACCCTTGGGCGAGTGCCGCCGCTCCCGCGTGCCCTTCCAGGACGGGCACATCGCTTCGTCCGGGTCGTAGGTGAAGCAGGCGCCGTTGCCGTTGCAGTGCAGCGCCTCGTCGAAGCCGGCACGGACGGGCGCCGGGATGGTCCGGTCGGCCTCGCCCTTGGTCGGCACGCTGTCCACCTTCAGGAGCGCTCCGCCCTCGGGGGCGGCGATCTTGCCGGTGTTGAGCTGGTTGCCCGGATCGAACGCGGCCTTGATCCGCTGCAGGGCCGGGTAGAGCGGGCCGAACACGGCCGGGGAGAATTCCGAGCGCACCCCCTTGCCGTGCTCGCCCCATAGGACGCCGCCGTACTTGTTGGTGAGCGCCACCACCTCCTCGGTGATCTCGCGGATCAGCCGGGCCTGGGCGGGGTCCTTCATGTCGATCGCCGGACGCACATGCAGCACGCCGGCATCGACATGACCGAACATGCCGTAGACGAGACCGCGCCGGTCCAGCGCTGCACGGAACTCGGCGATGTAGTCGGCGAGGTTCTCCGGCGGGACGGCGGTGTCCTCGACGAAGGGGATCGGCCGCGCCTCGCCCTTCATGTTGCCAAGGAGCCCCACGGCCTTCTTGCGCATCCCCCAGATGCGGGTGACGGCATCCCCGGCCTCCGTGGGCGCGAGGCGGACCCCGTCGCCGGCGGCCTCGTCGCCGTCCTCGCC
>NZ_VRVD01000187.1:0-8146 GCF_008040015.1 Methylobacterium sp. WL18
GATGTCGCAGCCTTGGTAGGCCGCGTGGACCGCCGCCGACGTCGAGCGTGCCTGGGCGGCGGTCCACGCGGCCTACCAAGGCTGCGACATCCTGGTGAACTCCGCCGGGCTCAACGTGCCGAACCGGTCCTGGAGCGAGATCTCGAATGCCGACATCGACGCGGTGATCGGCGTAGACCTCAACGGCCCCTTCTACGCATCCCGGGCCGTGCTTCCGACGATGCGCGCCCAGCGGGGCGGCCTGATCATTCAGGTCTCGTCGTGGGCCGGCCGTTACGTGTCCAAGCTGACGGGGCCGGCCTACTCGGCGGCCAAGCACGGGCTGGTCGCGCTCTCCGAGAGCCTGAACCAGGAGGAATGCGGACACGGCATCCGCTCCTGCTGCATCTGCCCCGGTGAGGTCGCGACACCCATCCTGGACAAGCGTCCCGTTCCGGTCACGGCGGACGACAAGGCGCGCATGCTGCAATCGGACGATCTCGCCGAGACGATCCTGTTCGTGGCGCGCCTCCCGGCGACCGTCTGCGTCAACGAGATCCTGATCAGCCCGACGTGGAATCGCGGCTACCTCGAAGGGATCAAGCTCTGAGCGGGAAAGATCGCCCCCGATCATCGGTTTATCGGGATCCGCGGCTCGATGTGGCCCTCTTGAAGGGCATGAGGCTTGCGGAGATCGGTTCTGCTAGCCGGGGACGTCCACGAGGCCGATATGCAGTACCGACACGATGCGCCCTACGCCTCCCGGCGCTCGCCCGTCTTCGCCCGCAATCTCGTCGCCACGTCGCAGCCGCTCGCTACGCAGGCCGGGCTCAGGATGCTGCAACAGGGCGGCAACGCCCTCGACGCCGCGCTGGCGGCGGCCATCGCGCTGACAGTGGTCGAGCCCACCGGCAACGGCATCGGGTCGGACGCCTTCTGCATCCTCTGGCACGACGGCAAGCTCCACGGGCTCAACGCGTCCGGCCGCTCGCCGGCGGGTTGGACGCCTGAACGCTACGTTGGGCACGCCGCGTTCCCGCATCGCGGCTGGGACACCGTGACGGTCCCGGGTGCGGTCTCGGCTTGGGTTGAGCTGTCGCGGCGGTTCGGGCAGCTGCCGTTCGAGCGCCTTTTCGAGCCGGCCATCGGTTACGCCGAGGCCGGCTTCCTGGTCTCGCCCGTCATCGCCGAACTCTGGAGGCGCGGCGCGGCGGAACTGAAGAACCAGCCCGGCTTTGCGGCCACCTTCATGCCGGACGGGCGCACGCCAGCCGCCGGCGAGCTGTTCCGGTCGCCCGGCCATGCGCGCACGCTCCGGTCGATCGCCGAGACGCGTGGCGACAGCTTCTACCGGGGGGCGTTGGCTCTCCGGATCGCGGATTTCGCCCGCGCGCACGGGGCGGCGCTCGACGAGGGCGACCTGGCCGACCACAGCGCGGATTGGTGCGGCACGATTCAGCAGGATTTCGGCGGCGTGAGCCTGCACGAGATCCCCCCGAACGGTCAGGGCATCGCGGCGCTGATGGCGCTCGGTATTCTCCGGGCGACCGGCCTCGAGGATCTCCCGGTCGACGGCGCGGACGCGCTCCATCTCCAGATTGAGGCCATGAAGCTCGCTTTCGCGGATGTCTACGCCTACGCGGCGGACCTTCGCCACATGACCAAGGTTACCCACGACCATCTGCTGGACCCGGGTTACCTGGCGTCGCGAGCGGCCCTGATAGACCATCGGCGCGCGCAGGTGTTCGGGCATGGAGCGCCGAACGAGGGCGGGACCGTGTGCCTCGCCACCGGCGACGCCGACGGCATGATGGTCTCCTACATTCAGTCGAACTATTCGGGCTTCGGGTCCGGCGTGGTGGTCCCGGAGACGGGCATCAGCCTGCAGAACCGCGGGTACGGCTTCACCCTGGCCGAGGGCCATCCCAACCAGGTCGGGCCGAGCAAGCGCCCGTTCAACACGATCATTCCGGGCTTCGTGATGCAGAACGGCGCACCGCTGATGGCGTTCGGCTTCATGGGCGGGCCGATCCAGGCGCAGGGCCACGTGCAGGTGGTGGTCCGAACCCAGGTGTGGGGGCAGGATCCGCAGACGGCGGTGGACGCGCCCCGCTGGCGCCACGTCGCCGGCCTGCAGGTGGCGGTCGAGACCGCGTTCCCGGCCTCGACGCTGGGCGACCTGGAGGCGCGCGGCCACGAACTCGTCCGCGAGCCGCCGGATTCTGCCTTCGGGTTCGGGGGGGCGCAGCTCGTGCGCAGAATTGAGGGTGGCTACGTCGGCGGCTCCGATCCCCGCAAGGACGGCCATGCCGGCGGATTTTAGATCCTCGCCCGACGACGTCTGAAAACCCCGTCGCGACGCGCGCCTCATCCAACCGAGATCGAGCAGCATATGTCGTCACCGGACGCGGCCGTGAGCGCGACACCCGTCCGCGAAGCGTCGCAAATGTATAAGGCGGTGATCGCGTCCTCGATCGGGAACGCCCTCGAATTCTACGATCTCACGCTGTACCTCTACTTCGCCGTCACGATCTCGAAGCTGTTCTTCCCGACCGACAATCCGACCACGTCGCTACTGATCGCCCTCGGCAGCTTCGGCATCTCGTACTTAATGCGCCCGCTCGGGGCGATCGTGCTCGGCCTCTATGCGGACAGGGCCGGCCGCAAGCCCGCACTGATGCTGTCGATCATGCTGATGATGGTCGGGACCCTCATGATGGTCGTGATGCCGTCCTACGAGTCGATCGGCATCCTGGCCTCGGTCGGCGTGCTGGTGGCACGGCTGATCCAGGGTTTCTCGGTCGGCGGCGAGTTCGGCGCATCGACCGCCTTCATGGTCGAGCACGGGCCGACGCGCAAAGGCTTCTTCGCGAGCTTCCAGTTCGCCAGCCAGGGCCTGGCGAGCGTCCTGGCGGCCTTGTCCGGGGTCATCCTGAGCGCCACGCTGAGCGCTGACCAGATCGCCGCGTGGGGCTGGCGCTTGCCGTTCGCGTTCGGGCTGTTGATCGGTCCCGTGGGCCTCTACATCCGTCGCAACATCACGGAGACGCCCGAATTCGAGGCCTCGGCCGAGACGGGTGAGGCGCGCTCACCCGTACGCGATCTGTTCGGGCAACAATGGCTCAACATGCTGCTGGCGACGGGGCTCGTGGCGACCTCCACGGCGCTGAACTACATGATCAACTACACGCCGACCTACGCCGCCAAGCAACTCGGTCTGCCGTCCTGGATCGGTTTCCTGGCATCGTTCGTCGGCGCCGTCATGCTGATGACGGTCGCACCGCTGGTGGGGCACTGGTCCGATCGGGTCGGCCGGACGCCGATCATGCGGATCGTGGTGATCGCGGTGTTCGTGCTGATGATTCCGGCCTTCGCGCTTCTGATCAGCTACCCGGTCCTGCTCGTCATCGTGCCGGTGCTCGCCCTGATCGGCGGCCTGAAGGCGAGCTACAGCGCGGCCCTGCCGGCGCTCATGGCCGAGATCTTCCCGACCCGCACCCGAAGCACGGGCATGAACATCAGCTACAACGTCGGCGTGACGCTCTTCGGCGGCTTCGCACCGTTCTGGATCGAGAGCCTGATCGCAATCACGCACACGCCGCTCGCGCCCAGTTTCTTCCTGATGTTCGCAGCCGGAATCAGCCTCACGTGCCTGGTGCTGGTCCGTAGGAAATTTGGATTGCGATGATCTGTGTCTCCGTAATCGGAAGAAGGCGGCGGCTGCCGGGTGCAGCTTAAGCCGGGGCGTGTCCTGCAGAGTTTGATCCGGACGTGAGGCAGTCGCCCGGCCTGGGTAACCGGCGCCTCAGGACACCGCCATGAGGAGTTTGTGGGGGGCAGATACCGCAGGGCTGGCATAGGACATCCTCTGCCACACCGTCGTTGCGAGCCTCGATCGTGGGCCCGACCTCGCCCGACGCTGTGATACCGTCCGCGTTCGGCCATAGTCACGCAGGCCGTCCCCATGGCGCTATCGCTCGCCGGTGGACTTCGCCTCACCCGTCCCATCAGGGCGATGGAATTTGTGCGGCGCGCCATAATTCGGCACGTCGAGGGGTGCAGGACAGTCGCGCGGCGCCGCGTTCGGCGGCCGTCGTGTTGGTCGTTAAACGCTTGCTAACGCTTCGAGCAGACCCTTTATGCAGCGATCGGGGACAGCCTCGTGAGCCCGGGCATAGTCCTTGCTCAGGATGCGTTCATCTCGCACGTGCGAGATATCGCGACACGCCGTCCACCGAAGACAGCGTTCATCTTTCTGGAGACCCACGGAATGCCGACCTCTCAGGCCCGCGTGCAGACCGCCGAGGCAAGCCGCTACCTGCAGCAGCTGTGCCGGCACTGGAGCCACAAGTTCAAGGTCGAGGCGACCCCCGAGCACGGCACCGTGCCGTTCGGCGAAGACCGCATCTGCACCTTCGACGCCGAGCCGGACGCCCTGGTGATGCGCATCGACAGCGCCGACCCGGTCAACCTCACTCGACTCGAGAACGTGGTCGCCGACCACCTGGCCCGCTTCGCATTCCGCGAGAGCCTGGGCGATATCCGCTGGTCTCGCGCCGCCTGATCGATCGCCGGGGTTGCCGGAGCGCGGATCCCTAGGACGCGCGAGCGGTGGCGTTCCGCTATGGGCCGCCCGGCTTCAGACCGGGACGGCTGTCTCAATCCTGACCATCCCGGATCCGGCTGCTGGCGTAGGCTTTGCAACCGATAAGCGCTGCGCGAAACCGCGTCGGCAACCGTGGATCGGAGCGGGACGACAGTATGAAGCGACGCACCCTGCTGCGAGGCGCCGGCGCCCTGATGGCCGGAGCCATGGCGCGGCCCGCCCTCGTCCGGGCGGCCTCGGCCACGACACTCCGCTTCGTGCCCTACGCCGACCTCGCTCTACTCGATCCGATCATCACCACGAATTACGTCACGCGCACGCATGCGCTGATGGTGTTCGACACGCTCTACAGCCTCGATGCGTCCTACCGCGCGCAGCCGCAAATGGTTGGTAGCCAGGACGTATTGCCGGACGGGCTGACCTGGCGACTGACCC
Source organism: Methylobacterium sp. WL18 (assembly GCF_008040015.1). NCBI lineage: Bacteria > Pseudomonadati > Pseudomonadota > Alphaproteobacteria > Hyphomicrobiales > Methylobacteriaceae > Methylobacterium > Methylobacterium sp. WL18. Next base: position 5,021 of record NZ_VRVD01000187.1, read on the forward strand.
TGCGCGACGGCCTGCGCTTCCACGACGGCACCCCGGTCCTCGCCCGCGACGTGGTCGCGAGCCTCAAGCGCTGGTCCGGGCGCGATGCCTTCGGGGGAGCGCTGTTCGCAACCGTCGACGAACTCTCCGCCCCGTCCGACACCGTGGTGCAGTTCCGGCTCAAGCGGCCGTTCCCGCTTCTCCCGGACGCCCTGGCAAAGCCGACCTCCTACCTGCCGGTAATCATGCCGGAACGGCTGAGCGCGATGCCGGCCACGCAAGCCGTGGCGGAGATCGTCGGCAGCGGGCCCTATCGCTACGTCGCGACCGAGCGCGTGCCAGGATCGCTCAACGTCTACCGAAAGTTCGAGGATTACCGCCCCCGTCAGGATGGCACGCCGAGCTTCACCGCCGGACCCCGGATCGCACATTTCGACCGGATCGAGTGGCGCACGATCCCCGATGGCGCCACCGCGGCCGGCGCCCTGCGTTCGGGCGAGATCGATTGGTGGGAGCAGCCGCTGGTCGATCTCGTGCCCGATCTGCTGCGCCAGCGCGACGTACGCGTCGAGCTGGTGGAGACGACCGGCCTGATCGGGCAGATCCGCCTCAACCATACCCTGCCGCCCTTCGACAATCCCGCGATCAGCCGGGCGCTCCTGGCGGCGGTCGATCAGAACGAGATGATGGACGCGGTCGCAGGCAGCGATCCGTCGATCCGTCGCGGTCCGGCCGGCATCTTCACCCCCGGCGGCCCGATGGCTTCGGAGGCCGGGATGTCGGTGTTCACCGGTCCGCGCGACATCGCAGCCGCCAAGCGGGCGCTGGCGGCGGCCGGCTACAACGGCGAGCGGGTCGTGCTGCTGGCGGGCACCGACGTGCCGCGGATCAACGCGGTCTGTGAGGTCATGGCCGACCTTTGCCGCAAGCTCGGGATGAACCTCGACCTCGTCTCCACCGATTGGGGCACGGTGAACCAGCGGATCCTCAATGCGAAGCCGCTCGATCAGGGCGGTTGGTCGATGTTCGGCATCTTCTCCGGCGGGCTCGACATGATCTCGCCGGCCTACCATCTGGCGGCCCGCGGCAACGGCCGGGCCGGCGTCCCGAGCTGGCTGACGGATGCGCCTCTGGAGGAGATGCGCGCCGCGTGGTTCGCGGCCCCGGATGTCGGCGCGCAGAAGGCGTTGGCGGCGAACATCCAGTCCCGGGCCCTGGAGGTCGGCGCCTACATTCCGTGCGGCCAGTATTTCCAGCCCACCGCCTACCGGCGCGACCTGGACGGCATGCTCACCGGCTTGCCGCTGTTCTGGAATCTGCGCCGGTCGGCGTGATTGATCAGCCGATCGCCATCAGGCTGGCATTGCCCCCGGCGGCCGCGGTGTTGATCGCGGTCGAGCGCTCCTCGACCAGGCCGGTGAGCGTGTAGAGGTCGCCCGCCGCAAGCGCGTCGACCGTGCGGGCCTGACTCTGAAGGATCGGACCAAGTCGCTCGGCCAGGGCGCGGTTCAGCGTCCGCAGGCCGACGGGATCGCCCTCGTACAGCACCGCCCGGACCTCGCCGGCCTGCGCGAGATCCGCCGTGCGCTCGACCCGGGCCGCGAGTTCGGCCGGCAGCTCGGCCAGGGCCGCGAAGATCCGGTCCGGGCTCAGCACCACGGCGCGGTTGCCGGTGGCGATGATCGCACCGAGTTGAAGGATCAGGCCGCGTTTGGTCTCGGCGATCGCTAACACGCGGCCGCGCGGGCGCAGGGCGTAGAGATTACGCTCCCCGACCGGCCCGGCCAGAGCGATCTCCGCGCCCTGGATCGACGGCAACGCGGCGACGATGTCGGCGAGCGGGTCGTGCCCGCGGGATCGAAGCCACTCCGCGTAGCGTCGGCCGAGATCGCTTGGGCCTTCAAGGCCGGCGAGCGCGGCCTGCGGCGGCCTCTTCAGCAAACGGCCGAGGTAGAGCGGACCGCCGGCCTTCGGCCCGGTACCGGACAAGCCGGACCCGCCGAAGGGCTGGACGCCGACCACGGCGCCGATGACGTTGCGGTTGACGTAGCGGTTGCCGGCGCCGGCGCGGCCGAGAATCCGGTCGGCAGTCTCGTCGATGCGAGTGTGGAGGCCGAAGGTCAGGCCGTATCCGGTGGCGTCGATCTCTTCCAGCAGGCGGTCGAGATCGTGGCGCGCGTAGCGCAGGACATGCAACACCGGCCCGAACACCTCGTGCTCGACATCCGCGACGCGATTGATCGCGATGAGCGTCGGCGGGACGAAGGTGCCGTTCGCCGTCTCGGCCGGCAGCGGGACCTGGTGAATGGCGAAGCCGCGTCCCCGCATCGTCTCGACATGCTGGTTCAGGCGCTCGGCCGCAGCCCGGGTGATGACCGGACCGACATCGACCGCAAGCCGGCGGGGATCGCCGACGACCAGTTCGCGCATGGCGCTGCGGAGCATTTCCAGGGTACGATCCGCGATCTCCTCCTGAAGGCACAGGATGCGCAGGGCCGAGCAGCGCTGGCCGGCGGAATCGAACGCCGAAGCGATCACGTCGGCGACCACCTGCTCGGCCAAGGCAGAGGAATCGACCACCATGGCGTTCTGGCCGCCGGTCTCGGCGACGAGCGGGACCGGCTCGCCGTCGCGGCTCAGGCGTTCGGCCAGGCGTCCCTGGATCGACTTCGCGATCCCGGTCGAGCCGGTGAACATCACGCCCTGCACCCGGGCGTCCCCGACCAAGGCCGCCCCGACATCGCCGGGACCCGGAAGGATCTGTAGGACATCCTCCGGGATGTCGGCGGCGTGCAGCAGACGGATCGCCTCCCCGGCCGCGAGCGGCGTCTCCGCGGCGGGCTTGGCCAGAACCGGGTTGCCGGCCGCCAGGGCGGCGGCGACCTGCCCGACGAAGATCGCCAGCGGGAAGTTCCAGGGGGCGATGCAGACGACCGGCCCGAGCGGCGCGTGCGGGCCGTTCAGAGCCCGCTCGGCCTCGGCCGCGTAGTAGCGCAGGAAGTCCACGGCCTCGCGGATCTCGGCGACGGCGTTGGCGAAGGACTTGCCGGCCTCGCGCACGATCAGCCCGATCAGCGCCGGCATCCGTGCCTCGAAGGCGTCGGCGGCGGCGCGCAGACGGGCGGCGCGGGCCTCGGTCTCCACCGC
>NZ_VRVD01000188.1:0-8146 GCF_008040015.1 Methylobacterium sp. WL18
GCCCCGCGCACCACCGGGCGCGAGCGCGCCGCCGACGCGGACCACCTCAAGCTCGTGGCCTCGTTCGGGGGCGAGGTGCGGGCCCCCAACGTGATGCGGATGCTCACCGAGGTCACGGACCGTCTCGTGAAGGCGAGCGAGCGGCCGGACCAGACCTACGCGGTGACGCTGCTCGATTCGCCCGTGGTCAACGCCTTCGCGCTGCCGAACGGGCGGCTCTACGTCACCCGCGGGCTGGTGGCGCTGGCGAGCGACACCTCCGAGGCGGCGGCCGTGCTGGCCCACGAGATGGCGCACGTGACCCTCAACCACGCGACCGCCCGGAGCGAGCTGGAACTGCGCTCGGCCCTGGTCAGCCGGGTGGTGGCCGACGTCCTGAACGATCCCGATACCGGCGCGCAGCTGCAGCACCAGTCCCGCTTCGCGCTCGCCCGCTTCTCCCGCGAGCAGGAACTGGAGGCGGACGCCACCGGGGTGCGCACGCTGGCCAAGGCCGGCTACGATCCGTTCGCGGCCGGCCGCTTCCTCACCGCGCTCAGCCGCTCCACCGCCCTGAAGGCCGGCACCGGCCCCGGGGGCGAGCCCGACATGCTGGCGACCCACCCGGGCACCGCCGAGCGCATCACCCAGGTCACCCGGGCGGCGCGCCGGATCGGGGCCCCGGGGATCGGAGCCGACGACCGCGCCGCCTACCTCGCCGCCCTGGACGGGCTGCCGTACGGCGACAACCCGCGCGACGGCGCGGTGCGCGGCCACCGCTTCGTCCATCCGGGGCTCGGCATCGCGTTCGACGTGCCGGCGGGGTTCGTCCTGGAGAACACCCGCTCGGCGGTGCTCGGCACCACCCCGGACGGCAACCGGCGCCTGCTGTTCGACCAGATCGAGGCGAAGGACGGCCAGGCCCTCGACGCGGCCCTCAAGGGCAGCTGGAACGACGCCCTCGATCCGGCCGGATTCGAGACCCGCGAGGTCGGCGGCCACCCGGCGGCCCTGGCGCTGTCGCGGGGCAAGGACTGGACCTTCCGGCTGGCGGCGATCCGGATCGGCGACACGACCGTCCGGATGATCATGGCCGCCAAGGGCGCCACCGACCCGGACCCCGCCTTCCGTCCCTGGATCGCCAGCCTCGCGGCGGTCCCCCCCGAGGAGGCGGTGCTGCGCCCCCTGCGGCTGCAGGTGGTCCAGGCCGGCTCGACCAGCGCGGAGGAGCTGGCCCGCCGCATGGCGGTGCCGGACCGGGCGCTCGACCGGTTCCTGGTCCTCAACGGCCTGGAGCGCGCCGCCGCCCTGGTACCCGGCCGCAGCTACAAGATCGTGGTGGAATAGCCGCCCCGCATCGCCGCGGCTTGCGCCGGCCGCGCTCCGGGACGACCGTCGCGCGTCCGTCGCGCCGGATCGGGTATCCCGGAGGGGCGAGCGACGGTTTTGGTTGGCATCGCCGTGTTCCGAGGACCGCCGACGGCCGTTCGGGACGCCGTGTCAAGGAGAGCGCCGTGATTCGATTCTTCTACAATCTCAGCCCCAACCCCATGAAGGTCGCCCTCTGCCTGGAGGAGCTGGGCCTGCCCTACGAGCCGGTCCCGGTGGATACGCGCAAGGGCGAGCAGTTCGAGCCCGCCTACACGGCGCTCAACCCGAACGGGAAGGTGCCCACCATCGTCGACGGCGACGTGACGGTGTTCGATTCGAACGCGATCCTGCTCTACCTCGCGGGCAAGACCGGCCGGTTCCTGCCCGAGGGCGAGGCGGCCCGGGGCGAGATGCTGTCCTGGCTGATGTTCGTGGCCACCGGCATCGGGCCGTTCTCCGGCCAGTGCGTCCACTTCCGCCACTTCGCCCCCGATGGCGGCCCCTACGCCACCGAGCGCTACGCCTTCGAGGCGCGCCGCCACTGGGAGATCCTGAACCAGCGGCTCGCGGACCGCCCCTACGTGCTGGGCGAGACCTACACGATCGTCGACATGGCGGTGTGGGGCTGGGCCCGGATGGTGCCGTTCGTGCTGGGCGAGGACGCCTTCGCGGGCCTGCCCCACGTCAAGCGCCACCTCGACGCGATCGGCGCTCGCCCGGCCGCCGCGGCCGCGCAGGCGCTGAAGGACAAGCACGCCTTCAAGGCCGAGATGGACGACACGGCGCGCGGCTTCATGTTCCGCGCGACCCGGAGTGCCGCGTAACGGCGCCCGGATCAGGGGCCCGCGAGGGTCACGGAGACCATCGGCAGGGTGACGGCGAAGCCGTCGCCCGGCATCGGCGTGGTGCCGAGCGTCAGGCAGGCGGCGAGACCGAGACAGAGGGCGAGACCGAGCAGCGAGGTCTCGAAGCCGCGATAGACCGATTCCATGGGAGGTCTCCTTCGCAAGAGACCGCCAGGATGCGCCCGACGGGTAAACGGATCGGTGCGCTGGCGCTCATCGACCGCGTGACGATCACCAGCCCGAGGCGACCAGGGCAGCCCCGGCGGCGATCAGCCCGACCCCGGCCCAGGCCGCGAGGCTCAGGGTCTCGCCCAGCAGGCTGGCGCCCAGGATCGCGACCAGCACGACGCTGAGCTTGTCCAGCGGCGCGACCCGGGCGGCATCGCCCAGCGACAGCGCCCGGAAGTAGCACAGCCACGACGCCCCGGTGGCGAGCCCCGACAGGACCAGGAAGACCAGGCTGCGGCCGGAGATCTGCACGAGCCCCCCGGTCTGGCCGGAGCCGACCACGATCGCGCCCGCGAAGGCGACGATCACCAGGGTGCGCACGAAGGTCGCGACATCCGACTGCACGCCCGCGACCCCGACCTTGGCGAGGATCGCGGTCATCGCCGCGAAGCCGGCGGCGGCGAGCGCCCAGAAGCGCCAGGATTGCAGGAGGTGGTTCATGGGGTCCTCGCGCGCAGGCGGGCCTAGAGATCCTCGGGGTCTCCGAAGGACGCGACCACGGTCTCGATCGGAAGGAACAGGGTGCGGCTGTCCTCGGGATAGGCGACGAACTCCGCGCAGCGCAGATAGAAGCGCTTGGCCGCCTCGTCCTTGGCGTGAACCATCACTGCGCCGATCCCGATGCTGCGCGAGGCCAGCGCGATCCGCCGCAGCGCGTCGGCCAGCAGATCGGTGCCGAGCCCCCGACCGGCATGATCACGGCTGACGGCAAGCCGGCCGATCACCGAGACCGGAACCACATCCGGCGCGTTTCGGCGAAGCCTGCCCGGAGCGGCCACGCGTTCCACGGAGCCCGCAGCGATGCCGACATAGGCCACGACCTGTTTGCCCCGACAGACGACGTAGGTGCGGGAGAACCGGCTCTCGTTCTTCAAGGCCCGATGGCGCAGCCAGTCGTTCAACGCGGGCTCGCCGCAATCGAAGCCCGACACGTCGTGCCCTGCCGTCAGAGGCTCGGGCGCCGACAGGATCGGCTCGGCACCCTTCGGCGTGCCCGTCACCTCCGCCAGGCCGGAACGCGCCGCATCAGCGCCGTCAGCTTCGGACCCGGCGGCGGTGGCTGGTCGAGCGCGTGCAAGAAGGCGTCGTGGCCCTCGGGTTCGAGCGCGTACAGCCGCTGGTCCAGCAGAACGTCGACTGCCTGTCGCCGGGCGCTCTCGACCATGAACTCCGTGCGCGTCTTGCCCAGGATCGCCGCCGCATCATCGATGAGTTGGCGGGTCCCGGCCTCGATCCGCAGATTGATGCTGCCCTTGGTCTCACTCGGAGCCATCGGCAGAGCATCGGAGGGTTCGGCGATGGTCGCGCGGACTTTCGACATACGCGAAAGGTGCGAGCGCGTACCTACGTTGTCAATACGACGTAAACGTCGGGCACCGCGGACGGTCGCGTCGATGACGCTCTGAATGCCAAGACGTACTGCAAAGCTGCAGGCATAAAAAAGGCCGGCCGCGCAGCGTATGCGGCCGGCCTCCTGGTTAAAAAAGCAGCCGATGTTTCACGGGAAACATCGGCTGTCCCCGGTCACAGCAGCTTGTCGATTGTGATTGGAAGGTCGCGCACGCGCTTGCCGGTCGCGTGGAACACCGCGTTGGTGATGGCCGCCGCGGTGCCGACGATGCCGATCTCGCCGAGCCCCTTCACGCCGAGCGGGTTGGCCTTGTCCTCCTCGTCCACGAAAATCACGTCGATGTCCTGGATGTCGGCGTGGACCGGCACGTGATACTCGCCGAGGTTGTGGTTCATGAACCGGCCGAAGCGGTGGTCGAGCATCGACTCCTCTTCGAGGGCCGAACCGATCCCCATCACCACGCCGCCCAGGATCTGGCTGCGCGCGGTCTTCGGGTTCAGGATCTTGCCGGCCGCGATCGCCGAGACCACCCGGGTGAGCCGGACCTGGCCCAGCTCCTCGTCGACTTTCACCTCCACGAAGATCGCCCCGTGGGTGTAGGCCTGGTAGGTGTCGTTGAAGTCCTTGTCGGGACCCGCCTGCTCGACCGCCTCGAGCTTGTCGACGCCGGCAGCCCGCATCACCTCGACCATCGAGACGCTGCGGCCGGGATCGCCCGCCACCGCGATGCGGCCGTCCGAGAACACGGCCCGGTCGACGTCGACATTGGCGAGCGGTGAGTTCTCCAGCCCGCGGGCCAGCTTGAACACCTGCTCGCCGACGTTACGGCAGGCCTTCATCACGGCGGTGCCGGAGGAGGCCGCCGTCCAGGAGCCGCCGGCGACCGGCGCCTCGGGCAGGCGCGTGTCGCCGAGCTTGGTGGTGACCGATTCCATGGGCAGGCCCAAGGTGTCGGCGGCGATCTGGGTCAGGATCGTGTAGGTGCCGGTGCCGATGTCGCCGGTGGAGTTGCCCACCGTCAGCCGGCCGTCGGCGGTGAGCGTCGCGATGGCGCTCGACTGCATCATCATCGATTCCCAGACGCCCGTGGCGACGCCCCAGCCGACCAGCTCGCGGCCCTCGCGCATGGAGCGGGGTTCGGGGCTGCGCTTCGACCAGCCGAAGCGCTCCGCGCCCTGCGTGAAGCAGGCCTTCAGCTCCTTGGAGCCGAACGGCTTGCCCTCGGCGGTGGCGTCCGACTCCGCGTAGTTCTTCAGCCGCAGCGCGATCGGGTCCATCCCGGTCGCGTAGGCGAGCTCGTCCATGGCGGTCTCGATGGCGAAGACGCCGGTGACGGCGCCCGGCGCGCGCATGTCGCCCGGGGTGGCGGTGTCGAGCTTGGCGATCCGGTAGGTCAGGGCGACGTTATCGCAGCGGTAGAGCACGCCCGACCAGTTGACGACGACCTCCTGGTAATCCTCGTAGTGGGAGGTCCCCTGCACGGCATCGTGCCGGAGCGCCGTCAGGGTCCCGTCCGCCTCGGCACCGAGGGAGACGGTCTGCAGCGCCTCGCCCCGATAGGTGAAGGACCACATCTGGTCGCGGGTCAGGGTCACCCGGACCGAGCGCTTCAACTCCTGGGCGGCCAGCATCGCCAGGAACGCCTGGTATTGCGGGCGCAGGCCGGAGCCGAAGCCACCGCCGAGATAGGGGTTGAGCACCCGGACCTGATCGGGCTTCAGGCCGAACACGTTGGCGAGATACTGGTGGCTGTTCGAGACGCCCTGGATCTTGTCGTAGACCGTGTAGGTCCCGTCCTCCTCGACCACCACCGTGGTGGCGTGCGGCTCCATCGGGTTGTGGTGCTCGTTGGCCAGCGTATAGGCGCCCTGCACGCGGATCGGCGCGCTGCCGAAGGCCTGGTCGGCGTCGCCCCACGGCTCCGGCGGCGGCTTGATGCCCTCGCGCTTGTAGGGCGGATCGTAGGCGTCGCCGCGCGCGGCCTTGATGTCGGTGACGGGTTCCTGGGCCTCGTAGCGGACCCGGACCAGCGAGGCCGCGTAGCGGGCGGTCTCGAAATCCTCGGCCACCACCAGGGCGACCGGCTGGCCGCTGAACACGATCAGGTCGTCGTAGAGGGCGCGGAACGGCGAGCCGGGGGGCGCCACCGCGTCCTGGAAGTTCTTGTCCCGCCACGCGGTGCGCGGCCGGTTCTCGTGGGTGATCACCGTGAGGACGCCCGGCACCGCCTCGGCTTCGGCGGAGTCGATCGCCGCGATCCGCCCCTTGGCGATGGCGCTCGACACGACGGTGCCGTAGGCGAGGTCCGGGGCGGCGAACTCGCTGGCGTATTTTGCGAGGCCGGTGACCTTGGCGGGTCCGTCGATGCGGCTGCGCGGGCTGCCGACGAAGGTATCGTGGCCGGTCGTGCTGAAGGTCTGGGTCATCGGGGTGCCTACTGGATGCGCTTGTCGCTGAGCGACTGGGGCGTGCCGGCAGCGGCCTGTTCGAGGCCGCGCACGATGGCGCGCCGGGCGAGTTCGATCTTGAAGCCGTTGGCCGATTGCGGCTTGGCCTCGGACACGATGAGGTCGGCCGCCTGCTGGAAGCTCTCCCGGGTGGCGGGCTTGCCCTCGAGCAGCGCCTCGGCCTCGCGGTTGCGCCAGGGCTTGTGGGCGACGCCGCCGAGCGCCAGCCGGGCGGTCTTGATCGTGTCGCCGTCGAGTTCGACGCCCGCCGCCACCGAGACCAACGCGAAGGCGTAGGACAGGCGGTCGCGCAGCTTCAGGTAGGTGTAGTGCTGCGGGAACTTGCTCGCGGGCAGATCGACCGAGACGACGATCTCGCCGGGGGCGAGGTTGGTGTCGATCTCGGGGCTATCGCCGGGCAGCCGGTGGAAATCCGCGAACGGGATCGTGCGCTCGCCCTGCGGCCCGCTCACCCGGACCGTGGCCTCCAGTGCCGCCAGGGCAACGCACATGTCGGACGGGTGGGTGGCGATGCAGGACTCACTGGCCCCGAAGATCGCGTGGATACGGTTGACGCCGCCGATCGCCGGGCAGCCGGAGCCGGGCTCGCGCTTGTTGCAGGGCGTGGCGGTGTCGTAGAAATAGTAGCAGCGGGTCCGCTGCAGCAGGTTGCCGCCCGTGGAGGCGGCGTTGCGCAGCTGCGCCGAGGCGCCGGCCAGGATGGCATTGCGCAGCAGCGGATATTGCGCCGTGACCCGGTCGTCGTAGGCGACCTTGGCGTTGGTCGCGAGCGCCCCGAGCCGCAGGCCGTTTTCGTGGGCCTCGATGGCGTCCAGCGGCAGGCGGGTGATGTCGATCAGCCGGCCCGGCTTCTCGACATCGTACTTCATCAGGTCGATCAGGTTGGTGCCGCCCGCGATGAACCGCGCGCCCGCCCCGTAGGCCTGGACCGCCTCCGCCACCGTGCCGGCGCGGACGTAATCGAAGCGGTTCATCGAGCGGCTCCCTGCATCACGTCCTCGATGGCATCGACGATGTTGGTGTAGGCGCCGCAGCGGCAGATGTTGCCGCTCATCGCTTCGCGGATCTCCTCACGGCTGTGGGCGTGGCCCTCGTTCATCATCCCGACCGAGGAGCAGAGCTGGCCGGGGGTGCAGTAGCCGCACTGGAAGGCGTCGTGCTCGATGAACGCCTCCTGGATCGGGTGCAGCGCGTTGCTGCCGCCGCGGTCGCCGAGCCCGGCGAGACCCTCGACGGTGGTGATCTCGGCGCCGTCCTTCATCACCGCCAGCGTCAGGCAGGCGTTCACCCGGGTGCCGTTGACCAGCACCGTGCAGGCGCCGCACTGCCCGTGGTCGCAGCCCTTCTTGGTGCCCGTGAGATCGAGTTTTTCGCGCAGCAGGTCGAGAAGGGTGGTCCAGGGCGTGACCGTGAGCTCGCGCCGCTGCCCGTTGATCGTGAGGGTGATGGCGAGGCCGGTATCGGCCCGCACCGGCGGACTGTGTTCGAGAAGCATGCTGTCGTCCACGATCTGGGCCGGCCGCGGGGCCGGGCGGGAAACGGATCGGTCAGGGGCGGCAACGGGCGGCGGCGCGCAGGTGCCGCCAGGATGCCGCGTCGCCGGTCCTGTCGATAACCGTTCCAATCTGCTCCCGTTCCGCGGACGAACGGTCTCAGGATCGGATCGGATGGCCGGGTTTCCAGTTCGTGGCGATGGGGAGCCGCTGCGCGGCAGGTCTTGTGCTGGGTCCCAAATCGCCGCCCACTGACGTTCCAGGCGTCCGGCAAGGGGGCGGCGTGTTCCAGCATGCACCACAGCCCCTTTCCCAGGCGGATGGAGCGCAGCGGAACCTGATCCGGAATCCGGCACGGGACCAGCCGCGCGGCGGCTCACAATCCCGCCGCCCCGCCGCCCGACATTGCCC
>NZ_VRVD01000189.1:0-8043 GCF_008040015.1 Methylobacterium sp. WL18
CCGAGGAGGCGCGGGGCGTGCTGGTCCGGATGGCCGACGGCGACGGCCGCGCGGCGTTGACGCTCGCCGAGGAGGTCTGGCGCTCGGCCAGCCCGGGCGAGACCCTCGACGCCGAGGCGTTGCAGGAGATCGTGCAGCGGCGGGCGCCGATCTACGACAAGGCCCAGGAGGGCCATTACAACCTGATCTCGGCCCTGCATAAGACCGTGCGCGGCTCGGATCCGGACGCGGCGCTCTACTATCTGTGCCGGATGCTCGATGCCGGCGAGGACCGGCTGTTCATCGCCCGCCGGCTGGTCCGGATGGCGGTGGAGGATATCGGGCTCGCCGACCCGCAGGCCCTGGTGGTCGCCAACGCCGCCAAGGACGCGTTCGACTTCCTCGGCAGCCCCGAGGGCGAGCTCGCTCTGGCGCAGGCCGCGATCTACCTGGCCTGCGCGCCGAAATCGAACGCGGTCTACACCGCCTACAAGGCCGCCACGCGGCTCGCCAAGGAGGCCGGCTCCCTGGCCCCGCCCCGCACCATCCTCAACGCGCCGACCAAGCTGATGAAGCGGATCGGCTACGGCGAGGGCTACCGCTACGACCACGACGAGCCCGACGCCTTCTCGGGCCAGGATTACTGGCCCGACGCCATCGGGCGCCAGCACCTCTACGCGCCCACCGAGCGCGGCTACGAGACCCGGCTCGCGGAGCGGCTCGACCGCTGGGAGGCCCTGCGCAAGGCGCGGCGCGGGGAGGGGTAGGGCGGAACTGCGAGGGGCATGGCCTGCGCGCCGTCCCTTTCCCGGGCGCGTGGAGCGTCAGCGGAATGCGACCCGGGATCCAGCACAAGACGACGCGAAGCGTCCGCCTGCGCCACCGCGATGTCATCCTGTGCCGCTGCGCGGCGCTCTGTGTGCTGGATCCCGGACCAGGTTCCGCTTCGCTCCACCTGTCCGGGAAAGGGGCGCGCGTCGTCCATCGCGCTATGCCCGGCGGCGGCCGCCGATAATCCTGAAACCCGGTTCCGCCTCACAGGTCCAGCGGCGCGTTGTCGATGACCTCCTTCATCACGAAGAACGTGCGGGTCTGGCGCACCCCCGGCAGGCCGATCAGCGTGGCGCTGTGGAGGCGGTTGAAGTCGGCCATGTCGGAGACGCGGACCTTCAGGATGTAGTCGAAGTCGCCGGCCACGAGGTGACAGTCGAGCAGCACGGGGATCGCCCGCACCGCGGCCTCGAACTCCGAAAAGCTCTCCGGCGTCGAGCGGTCGAGCACGACGCCGACGAAGACCAGGGTGCCCCGGCCGACCCGGGCCGGATCGACCAGCGCCCGGACCGCCCGCACGAAGCCGTCCGTGAACAGGCGCTGGATCCGGCGATGGCAGGTGGCCGCGCTGGTGCCCGAGCGCTCGGCGATCTCGGCATTGGCCATGCGCCCGTCCGCCTGGAGCAGGCGCAGGATCTTGAGGTCGATCCGGTCGAGCCCTGCGGACATGGCGGTTTCTTTCACTTTTTTGGGGCTTTCCGGATGATTTCTCGTCCGTTGCGGCGGTCGATGCAAGCAGAGAGCCATCGGCAGGCCAAGATCGAGAGCACCTTTCAGACGATCCGGGTTAGCTTTCTGCCGTAACCCGAAGGCGGCCGCGCCGGGTGGAAAACGATCCCGGCGGCCGGAAGACCCGGAGAGTCCCGATGCTGCAACAGTTCGAGCGCTACCCCCTGACCTTCGGCCCGACGCCGATCGAGCCGCTCAAGCGGCTCTCGGCCCATCTGGGGGATGCGGTCGAGATCTACGCCAAGCGCGAGGATTGCAATTCGGGCCTGGCCTATGGCGGCAACAAGCTGCGCAAGCTCGAATACATCGTGCCGGACGCGATCAAGAGCGGCGCCGACACCCTGGTCTCGATCGGCGGCGTGCAGTCGAACCACACCCGCATGGTCGCGGCGGTGGCCGCCAAGATCGGCATGAAGTGCCGGCTGATCCAGGAGGCCTGGGTGCCCCACGAGGATGCCGTCTACGACCGGGTCGGCAACATCCTCCTGTCGCGGATCATGGGCGCCCAGACGCAGCTCGTGGATGACGGCTTCGACATCGGCATCCGCGACAGCTGGAAGCGCGCGCTCGCCGAGGTCGAGGCCGAGGGCGGCAAGCCCTACGCGATCCCGGCCGGCGCCTCGGTGCACAAGTACGGCGGGCTCGGCTATGTCGGCTTCGCCGAGGAGGTCCGGGCCCAGGAGGCCGAGATGGGCTTGGCGTTCGACTACGTGGTGGTCTGCACGGTGACCGGCTCGACCCATGCCGGCATGCTGGTGGGCTTCGCGGCCGACGGGCGCGCCCGCAACGTCATCGGCATCGACGCCTCCTGCACCCCGGCCCAGACCAAGGCCCAGGTGCTCGAGATCGCCCAGAACACCGCCGCCCTGGTCGGCGCGGGCGACATCGTCGCCGACGACGTCGTGCTCAACGCCGATTACGCCTACCCGGTCTACGGCGTGCCCTCGCAGGAGACCGTCGAGGCGATCCGGCTCTCGGCCCGGCTCGAGGGGATGATCACAGACCCGGTCTACGAGGGCAAATCCATGCAGGGCATGATCGACCTCGTGAAGAAGGGGTTCTTCCCGAAGGGCGCGAAGATCCTCTACGCGCATCTCGGCGGCGCGCCGGCGCTGAACGGCTACAGCTACACGTTCCGCAACGGCTGAGGCCGACCAGCCGCCGAACCGCCTCTCCCATCAGCCCCCTCATCCTGAGGCGCCCGGCGATCGAAGATCGCCGGGCCTCGAAGGAGCCCTCCAGAACGCGTGCGGCTCGCTGGAGGGCTCCTTCGAGGGCTCCGCTCCGCCGCGCCACCTTAGAGGCTGAGAGTCTGTCTATCGGTCACGCTTCGACATCCTCATGAGCCGAATACCCGGGCGGCCCCGGACGGGCCGGCGACGAAGGACACGGCGCGGGTCCCCTCTCCCGTGCGGGAGAGGGACAGGGTGAGGGATGCGACTTCTCCGGAAAGATCTGGTCCCTCACCCCAACCCTCTCCCGCACGGGAGAGGGGGCGTGTCGCGCTCCGTCATCGACCTCGACCGCAAATCTTCGGGGAACGTCCCGCCTCGGCTCGCAAGCCAGGCTCCTGTGCCGGGATGGACCTTCCGAGGAGCGCCGCAGCGTCTGTCCCGAGCGGAGAACCGAAAGACCCACACCCTCTCAGGATGAGGCTATCGTCGGGAGCCGCGACTCCGGCGCCCGGCCCCCTATATGGCAGCGCCGGACCCGCATCGAAGAGAGCCTGGATGATCGCACCGGCACGCGCGCTGTTCCTCGGGCTTCTCGTCGCCCTCGGAAGCCCCGGGGCGCGGGCCGCCTCGGGACCGGCCGTCGAGGCCGAGAACGGCATGGTGGTGTCGTCCCAGCGCCTGGCCTCACAGGTCGGCGCCGACATCCTGAAGGCCGGCGGCAACGCCATCGATGCCGCGGTGGCCGTGGCCTATGCCGAGGCGGTGGTGAACCCGTGCTGCGGCAATATCGGCGGCGGCGGCTTCCTGGTGCTGCACCGGGCCGACGGAACGAGCCGCTTCATCAATTTCCGCGAAAAAGCCCCCGGGGCGGCCAGCCGCGACATGTATCTCGACGCCGACGGCAGCGTCGTGAAGGGCGCGAGCCTGCGGGGCTGGAAGGCGGCGGGCGTGCCCGGCACCGTGCTCGGCCTGAACACCGCGCTCGCGGAATACGGAACCCTGCCGCTGGCCCGGGTGATGGCCCCGGCGGTCGCGCTCGCCCGGGACGGCTTCGTGCTCACCCGGGGCGACACCGACATCCTGGATTTCGGCGCCAAGCTGTTCGCCGGGCAGGCCAACGTCGCCCGCGTCTTCCTGCGCCCGGACGGCACGTCCTGGCGGCCCGGCGACCGGATGGTCCAGGCCGGCCTCGCCCGCACCCTCCAGGCCATCGCCGAGGGCGGCTCGGACGCGTTCTACAAGGGCGAGATCCCCCGCCAGGTCGAGGCGGCGTCCCGGGCCGGGGGCGGGGTGCTCACGGCTTCCGACTTCGCCGCCTACACGGTGACCGAATCCGAACCGCTGTCCTGCCGCTACCGGGGCGCCACCATCCTGTCGGCACCTCCGCCTTCGTCCGGCGGCACGACTTTGTGCGAGATCCTGACCATCCTCGACGGCTACGACCTGCGGGCGGCCGGCTTCAATTCCGCCCGGACCGTGCACCTGATGGTCGAGGCGATGCGGCGCGCCTATGCCGACCGCAACATCCTGCTGGGCGACCCGGATTTCGGGCCCAACCCGGTGGCGCGCCTGCTGTCGCCGGCCTACGCCGAGCAGCTCCGGGCTACGATCCGGCCGGACCGGGCGACCCCGTCCGCCGAGATCCGCCCGGCCCCCGAAAGCCTCCCGCAGGAGAAGCCCGAGACCACCCACATCTCGGTGATGGACAAGGCCGGCAACGCGGTCTCGCTCACCTACACGATCAACGGCTATTTCGGCGCCGGCGTGATGGCCGGGGAGACCGGGTTCTTCCTCAACGACGAGATGGACGATTTTACCGTCAAGCCCGGGGTGCCGAACCTGTTCGGCCTGGTCCAGGGCGCCCGCAACGCGATCGCGCCGGGCAAGCGCCCGCTCTCGTCGATGGCGCCGACCATCGTGCTGCGGGACGGCAAGGTCGCCCTGGTGGCGGGCTCGCCCGGGGGCTCGCGGATCATCACGATCAACGCCCAGACGCTGATCAACGTGCTCGATTTCGGCATGGAGCCGCAGGAGGCGGTGGACGCCCCGCGCATCCATCACCAGTGGCTGCCCGACACGGTCTACGCCGAGCCGTTCGCGCTCTCGGCGGACACGCAGGGCATCCTGCGGGGCATGGGCCACACGATCGTCGAGCAGAGACCCTGGGGGGCGCAGGAGCTGATCGCAATCCGCGCCGCCGTGCCGGACCCCACCGACGCGGCCTCCTCGGGCAACGACGCCACGCGCACGGAGCGGATGCGCCCAGGCCTGCTCTACGGCGCCAACGACAACCGCCGTCCGGCCGGCGCCGCGATCGGCGAGTAACGGGTTCCCAAAGGGCAGGCCCTTTGGCAGGGGTTCGGGAGCGGAGCCCCCGAGACACCGGGATTTCAGCCCCGGTCCGCGGCTTCCCGGGCGACTTCGCGGAAGCCGATGTCCCGGCGGCAGAAGCCCTCCGGCCAGTCGATCCGGGCCACCGCCGCGTAGGCGCGGTCCTGGGCGTCGGTGACGCTGTCGCCGAGCGCCGTCACCGCGAGCACCCGGCCGCCGTCGGCGAGCAGCTGGCCGCCCTCGTCGCGGGTGCCGGCCTGGAACACGAACACGCCGTCGCCCTCGGCCCCGTCGACGCCACGGATCACCGAGCCCCGCACCACGGCCCCGGGATAGCCGGCGGCCGCCATCACCACGGTGAGGGCGGCCCGGTGGGCGTCGAATTCCAGCGTGACCCCAGAGAGGTCGCCTTCGCTCGCCGAGAGCAAAGCCGGGACGAGGTCGGAGGCGAGGCGGGGCATCAGCACCTGCGCCTCGGGATCGCCGAAGCGGGTGTTGTACTCGATGAGCTTGGGGCCGTCCGCGGTGAGCATCAGGCCGGCGTAGAGGATGCCCGTGAACGGGCAGCCGCGCGCCCGCATGCCGGCCAGCGTCGGCAGGATGATCTCGGCCATGACCCGGGCCTCGATCTCCGGGGTCACGACCCGGGCCGGGGAGTAGGCGCCCATGCCGCCGGTGTTGGGGCCGCGGTCGCCGTCGAACACGCGCTTGTGGTCCTGCGCGGTGCCGAGCGGGATCGCCCGGGTGCCGTCGCACAGCGCGAAAAAACTCGCCTCCTCGCCGAACAGGCATTCCTCGACCACCACCTCGGCGCCGGGATCCTCGAACAGCGACGCCAGCGCGTCCTCGGCCTGGTCCAGGGTCTCGGCGACGGTGACGCCCTTGCCGGCCGCGAGGCCGTCGGCCTTCACGACGATCGGGACGCCCTCCCGGCGGACATAGGCGAGCGCCGGCTCCAGCGCGGTGAAGCGCGCGAAGGCGGCGGTCGGGATCCCGCAGGCGGCGCAGAGGTCCTTGGTGAAGCCCTTGGAGCCCTCGAGCCGCGCCGCGTCGCGGGTCGGCCCGAAGGTGCGGATCCCGGCGATCTTCAGGTCGTCGACCAGCCCGGCGACCAGCGGCGCCTCGGGCCCGACCACCACGAGGCCGATCGACTCGGCGGCGCAGAAGGCCGCCACCGCGGCGTGGTCGGTGATCGTGAGGTCGGGCCGGTTGGTGCCGTGGCGGGCGGTGCCGGGATTGCCCGGCGCCGTGAACAGGCGGGTACAGAGCGGGCTCTTGGCCAGGCGCCAGGCCAGCGCGTGCTCGCGTCCCCCCGAGCCGATCAGCAGAATGTTCATGCGCGCGCCACCATGGGCCCAGCTTCTGGGCCAAGCGTGCGGACGGGAAAAGGTTTTTTTCGGGCTGTCCCCGCTATGCCGGGATTTCGGCCCCCGCATCGTCCGGTTCCGAAAGCCGGCAACCACCTTTCGGGACGATGCGCCGACGCTCAGCAGCCGATGCACACGCTGGTGTTGACCCCGCCCCGGGGCGCCCGCGCGATCCCGTGCCGGCCGACCCGGCGCCCGCCGTAGACGCCGTAATACGGCACGTGGGGCTGGTACTGGACGTTGCGCTGGAACTGCTGGTTCAGCGTGTTGTAGTCGGAGACCCGCTGCTGGTTGAGGGTGCGGATCTGGCTCTGCAGGGCGAACGAGGAATTGGCCGCGTTCGGGTCGTTCGGCTGTACCTGCGCCCAGGCGGCGCCCGCCGGGAGGGCGAGCGCCAGGGCGAGGAACGCGCGGGCGAGGGCGCGCATCGGGTTCTCCGTATCAAGCCTGAATACTGTTCATCATATCGACGCACCCAGGCTCGATCAGGTTCCTGGCCGCGTCAACCCGGCACGACCGGCGTCTTGGTTTGCGGCAGGGCGTCGAGCTGCTTGGGATCCAGCCCGGTATGGGCCTGCACCAGGGGATGCGGGGTCAGCGCCAGCCACTGGTTCAGCGAGATGTCGGCGTAGCGCGGGCTCTTGAACATCTCCAGGAAGGTCAGCGTCGTGTCGCCGGTATTCTCGATGTAGTGGCCCATGGCGTAGGGCACGTAGCCGACGTCGCCGGCCTGGTAGTCGAAGGTGCGGGCCTTCGATTCCGAGCCGAACACCGTCATCCGGCCCTTGCCCGAGAGGTAGTACTGCCACTCGTCGCCGTTGGGGTGCCAGTGCAGCTCGCGCATCCCCCCGGGCTCGACCTCGACCAGCGCCGCCGCGATCGTCGCCGAGGCCGGGAACACCGTGGAATCGGTGATGCGCACGCGCCCGCTCTTGGTGCGGATCGGCTCCTGCGCCAGCATCCGGTGGCTGAAGGTTTTTGGGACGTCCCCGGCGCCGCCCATCTTGTCGGCCGCGAGCGGGCCGGGGGTCGGCCCCGGGAAGATGTAGAGCTCCTTCTCGGGGATCTTGGCCAGCGCGCTCTCGGGCACCCCGAGATTCTTGGCCAGGATGTCCCGCGGCGTGTGCGCCAGCCAGTCGGTGAGCAGGAAGGTCGAATCCTCCGAGAAGCCGCCGTCGTCGAACACCAGCAGGAACTCGCAACCGTCGATGCCGTCGGCCGAAAGCCCCTGGATCGCGTGCGGGATGCCGCCCGGGAAGTACCAGAGGTCGCCCTCGCCGACATCGTCCGCGAAGGTGCGCCCGTCCTGGTCGACCGCGGTGATCCGGGCCTTGCCCTTGATCATGTAGGACCACTCGGCTTCCTTGTGCCAGTGCATCTCGCGGACCACGCCGGCCTTGAGCCGCATGTTGACCCCGGCCATGGCCTTGGAGACCGGCAATTCGCGCACCGTGGTCTGGCGCGCCCAGCCGCCTTCCTCCAGGCGCATGTGGCTGTCGGTGAACGACCATTTCAGGTTCGGCATCGTGCCGTGGTCGGTGGCCGGCGGCGCCTGGGTGAACGGCTCCTCGGCGGCGCGGGGCCCGTTGGTCGGGCCCAGGATGTCGGCGCCCCTGGAGCCCCGCTGGGGC
>NZ_VRVD01000018.1:0-28840 GCF_008040015.1 Methylobacterium sp. WL18
AAGCCGGATCGGTCGGCAGGCGCCGCCGCCCGCCTGATCGCCGCCGCTCCGGACGCCCGGGAAGCCTGCGCCCGTCTCCAGCCCGAGGACCCTGATGGCCAAGGTCAAGATCCGCGCCTACACCAATCCTGCCGGCGGCTGGGGTGCGCTGGAGGCGACCGGCAAGGCCCTCGTCGAGCAGGATATTCCGGTGCGGGGAGCGGCGACGCTGCTGCGCATGAACCAGCCGATGGGATTCGATTGCCCGGGCTGCGCCTGGCCCGATCCTAAGAAGCCGGGCCCGTTCGAATTCTGCGAGAACGGCGCCAAGGCCATGGCCTGGGAAGCGACCGCCAAGCGGTGCACCCCGGACTTTTTCGCCGCCCACACGGTCTCCGAACTGGAGACGTGGAGCGACTACGAACTGGAGATGGTCGGTCGCATCACGCATCCGATGCGCTACGAGGCGGCCAGCGACAGGTATGTCCCGGTCGCCTGGGATGAGGCCTTCGCGCGGATCGGGACGATCCTGCGCGAGGGCATGGAGCCGGATCAGGCCGAGTTCTACACATCGGGTCGCGCCTCCAACGAGGCCGCCTTCCTGTTCCAGCTTTTCGGCCGGGCTTACGGGACCAACAATTTCCCCGACTGCTCGAACATGTGCCACGAGGCGACGAGTGTCGGCCTCCCGCAGAGCATCGGCGTCGGCAAGGGCACGGTGCTGCTGGAGGATTTCGACCGCGCCGACGCCATCCTGATCTTCGGCCAGAATCCGGGCACCAACAGCCCGCGGATGATGACGAGCCTGCGCGACGCGGCGCGGCGCAACGCGGCCATCCTGAGCTTCAACCCGTTCCCGGAACGAGCCCTGGAGCGTTTTCAGGCGCCCCAGAACCCCGTCGAGATGGCATCGCTGACGTCGACGCCGATCTCGTCGCGCATCTTCCAGGTCCGGGTCGGAGGCGACGCGGCGGCCCTCAAGGGCATCATGAAGGCCTGCATCGCGATGGACGATGCCGCCATCGCCGCCGACGAGGCTCGCGTGCTCGATGTGGACTTCATCGCCGGCCACACGAAGGGCTTCGAAGCCCTCGCGGCCGACCTCCGGTCCACATCCTGGGCGGCGATCGAGCGCCGCTCCGGTCTCACCCGCGCGGATCTCGAATCCGCGGCGCGGACCTACGTGGCGGCCGAGAACGCCATCCTGGTCTGGGGCATGGGGATCACCCAGCATCGGCGCGGCACCGAGAACGTCCGCCTGATCAGCAACCTCGCGCTCCTACGCGGCAATGTCGGGCGGCCGGGCGCCGGCCTGTGCCCGGTGCGCGGACATTCCAACGTCCAGGGCAACCGGACCGTCGGCATCACCGAGAAGCCGACGCCGGAAATGCTCGACCGGATTCGGGACGCCTTCGGCTTCGAGCCGCCCCGGGCGCATGGCCACGACGTGGTCGCGGCGCTGGGCGCGATGCTGCAGGGCCAGGCGCGGGCCTTCATCGCGCTCGGCGGAAACTTCGCCGCCGCCGTCCCCGACACCGAAAGCGTCCAGCAGGCGATGCGCACGCTCGACCTGACGGTGGCGATCAACACCAAGCTCAACCGGGGACAGCTCGTCCACGGCCGCGAAGCCTACATCCTCCCCTGCCTCGCCCGCAGCGAAGTCGACCATCAGGCGACGGGGCCCCAGTCGATCACCGTCGAAGACTCGATGTCGATGGTGCACGCCTCGGCCGGCCGCAACATGCCTGCCTCCGAGCACCTGATGAGCGAGACCGCGATCGTGGCCGGCATCGCCCGGGCGACGCTCGGCCCGGGCTCGGCCGTCCCCTGGGAGGACTTCACCGCGGATTACGACCGTATCCGCGACGCGATCGAGCGTGTGTTCCCGATCTTCCAGGGGTTCAACGCGCGGATCCGCGTGCCCGGCGGCTTCCATCTCACATCGCTGGCGCGCGAGCGGATCTGGGCCACGCCGTCCGGCCGGGCCGAGTTCGCAGTCTTCGAGGGCCTCGAGGAGGATGCCCTCATGAGCGACCCCGGGGCGCTCTGGCTCACCACGATGCGTAGCCACGATCAGTACAACACGACACTCTACAGTCTGTCCGACCGGTATCGCGGCGTCTTCGGCGGCCGCATGGTGGTCTTCCTCAGCGAGTCCGAGATGGCCCGGCAGGGCGTCCGGGCCGGGGACCGGGTGGCGCTCGACACGATCGCCGACGACGGGGTCGCCCGCTCGGTGGAGGGCTTCCAGGTGGTGCCCTACCGGCTGCCCGACGGCTGCGTCGGCGCCTACTACCCCGAGGCCAACCCTCTGGTCCCGCTCGGCCTGCACGATCCGCAGAGCCACACCCCCTCCTTCAAGGCGATTCCCGTCCGGATGCGCCGCCTCGAGACGGGAGCCGCCTGACCATGGACGCCCTCACGCTCTCCCGGATCCAGTTCGCCTTCACGATCGGCTTCCACATCCTGTGGCCGGCCTTCACGATCGGCGTCGCCTCGTTCGTCGCGTTCCTGAGCTTCCGGTGGTGGCGGACGGACAATCCGGTCTACGGCGCGCTGATGCGGTTCTGGATCCGCATCTTCGCGCTGGGTTTCGGCATGGGGGTCGTGACCGGGCTGGTGCTCTCCTACCAGATCGGGACCAACTGGAGCGGGTTCTCCCGGGCCGTCAGCAACGTGCTCGGTCCGTTCTTCCTGTACGAGGTCATGACCGCCTTCTTCCTGGAGGCGGGCTTCATCGGCATCGTCATCTTCGGCGAGAACCGGGTCGGGCGCGGCGCGCATTTTTTCGCCTGCCTGATGGTCGCCACCGGGACCCTGTTCAGCGCCAGCTGGATCCTGGCCTCCAACAGCTGGATGCAGACCCCGGCCGGCTACACGCTCGACGCCGACGGCCTGTTCCACGTGGCCGACTGGTGGGCGGCGTTCTTCAACCCGTCCTTTCCCTATCGCTTCCTGCACATGGTCTGCGCCAGCTACATCACGGGCAGCTTCGTGGTCGCGGGTGTCTCGGCCTATCATCTCTGGCGGCGGCAGCATGTCGAGGTCGCCCGCAAGGGCTTCTCGCTGGCGATGGGCGCGGCCCTCGTGCTCGTCCCGCTGCAACTGGTCATCGGCGACGCGCATGGGCGCAACACGATGCGCCACCAGCCGACGAAGCTCGCCGCCATGGAGGGCCTCTGGGATTCCGGCTCGGGCGTGGCGGCGACGCTGATCGCGTGGCCCGACATGGCCGCTGAGCGCAACCGCTTCGAGATCGCCATCCCGCACGCCGCGAGCCTCTACCTGACGCATAGCTGGAACGGCTACGTGCAGGGTCTCAAGGCCGTCCCGGCCGCCGAGCGGCCCTACGTGCCGCTGGTGTTCTTCGCCTTCCGCATCATGGTCGGCATCGGCATCGTGCTCCTGATCCTGGCGATCATCGGCGGCGTGCTCCGCTGGCGCGGCCGCCTGTTCACCACCCGCTGGTTCCAGCTCGCCGCCATGGCGGCGACCCCGCTGGGCTTCATCGCGGTGATCGCCGGCTGGACCGTGACCGAGACCGGGCGGCAGCCCTATGTCGTCTACGGACATCTGCGCACGGCCGACGCCGTCGCGCCGCTCGCGCCCGGTGCCGTGCTGACCTCGCTGCTGATGTTCGCCCTGGTCTACAACCTGCTGCTCCTGGCCTTCTTCTGGTACGGCGCGCGCGTTGTCATCCGCGGACCGGCCGCGATCGCGGACGTGCATCCGAACGCGGTGCGCCCCGGCCTCGAGCAGGCCGGAACGGCGGTCCCGAGCCGGGCGCGTCCCTACACCACGCCGATCGCGGCCGGGGAATGACAATGGACCTGCCCCTGATCTTCGCGCTCGTCTCGGCCTTCGCCATCGCGATCTACGTTCTCGCCGACGGTTTCGACCTCGGCATCGGCATTCTGTTCCTGCTCGCTCCGCGCGATCGGCATCGGGACCTGATGATGCAGAGCATCGCGCCGATGTGGGACGGCAATGAAACGTGGCTCGTGCTTGGCGGCGCCCTTCTGTGGGCCGCCTTCCCGATCGCCTATTATGTGCTGCTTCCGGCCTTCTACCTGCCGATCATGGCGATGCTGTTCGCCCTGATCCTGCGCGGCATCGCCTTCGAGTTCCGGTTCCAGGCCACGCGCTTCCGGCGCGTCTGGGATTTCGCCTTCGCGGGTGGCTCCCTCCTCGCCGCGCTGGCGCAGGGCATCGTCCTGGGCGGGTTCATCGGCGGCGTTCCCGTGCACGATGGCGCCTTCTCGGGAACCGCGCTCAGCGCTTTCAGCCTGCTTGGGCTGCTCTGCGGTGCGGGTCTCGTCGGCGGTTATGCGCTGCTGGGCGCCGGCTGGCTGATCTGGCGCACCGAGGGTGCGGTGCAGATCTTCGGCCGGGAGGTCGGACGCGCCGCCCTGATCCTCACGGCCAGCATGATGACCCTCGTGAGTGCCTGGACGGCCCTGACGGTTCCCGAGGTCGCGCAGCGGTGGTTCGCCTGGCCGCAGGTGCTGCCGCTGGCGCTCTTTCCGTTGGCGGCCGCCGGCATCTCGGTGCTCATCGGGCGCAGCCTGTGGAGCCGGCGCGAGACACGGGTCTTTCAGCTGACGATCGTGCTGTTCCTCCTCGGCTTCGCGGGTCTGGTGGTCAGCCTCTGGCCCTACGTCGTCCCGCGCCACGCCACGATCTGGAGTGCCGCGTCCGACGTCGCGACCCTGCGCTTCGTCGGGGTCGGCGTGCTGATCGTCGTGCCGGTCATCATGGCCTATCTCGGCCACGCCTACTGGGTCTTCCGCGGGAAGACGGTGCTGGAGGCGCACGGGACCGAGGAGGCTCGGCAAGCGGCTCCGTCCGCAGGCCGACGCGCCACCGCCTCCGAGACCGCCCTGCACCTGTGCTGATGCTGGCCCCCATGGCCGCCGCAGCCGAATCGTCACGGACCGCATCGCCCTGGCCCTCGCAGCTCCGGTCGACGGCTCGGGCGGTGGAACGCCACGTCCCGGTCCCGGGCGACAGGGCGGTCGCGCGCGCGGCCTCCGCTTCGCCGAATTCCGGCCGATACTGTTCGCGACCGATGCCGACGAGAAATTGCGCCGGCCGGTGTGCGTGACGCTCGTGCGAAGATTGATTGTTTCGCAGATTTCCGCGTTCTATACGGCGCCGGTCGTGGACATCTCCAAGAGCCGCCACGGCAGGCCGCCGCGTCGCGGCGGCGTCGATCAGCGGTTCGACCGCCCCGGCTCGATCGCGGCCATCGCACGGATCTGACGTCAGGAGATCGTAGCGCCGACATGCAAGCGCCGCAGCTCATCGTTCAACCGGACCACGGCATCGAGCCGGTCGTCGCGCTGATGCGGGGCGCCGAGCAGGAAATCCTGCTCAAGCAATTCACCTTCGACCACCCCCTGCTGATCGACGCGGTTCTGGCTCGGCACGCGGAGGGCGTCGCGGTGCGCGTCCTCCTCAACCCGGCCAAGGGCACCGGCGAGCGCATCAACGACGCAACCTTCGCGCGTCTGGAGGAGGCCGGCATCCCCGTGCGTTGGACGTCGCCGCGCTTCCTCGTCACGCACGAGAAGTCCCTGGTCGTGGACGGCGCGCGCGCCATGGTGGCGACGTTCAACTTCATGGAGAAGTACTTCACCAAGACCCGGGATTACGCGGTCGTCCTGTCCGATCCCGGTCAGGTCGCCGGCATCCGGGCCTGCTTCGAGGGCGATTGGAACGGCGAGGCGTTCGCGCCCGATGGCGGCTCCGACCTGTCCTGGAGCCCCGGGGGCGCCAGGGCGATCCTGTGCGACCTGCTCGACGGCGCCGAGCGCAGCATCGATCTCGCCCATCCGAAATTCGCCGAACCGGTGATCTTCGAGCGGATTCACGCCGCCCTGAAGCGCGGGGTCCGTGTCCGCCTGCTCTGCGGCGGCAAGCACGGGCTGCACCAGCCCGACCTGATGTACTCCTTCGCCCTGTGGCGCCTGTACCGCGCGGCCGGCGGCCGGCTTCACAAGCAGCGGGGGCTGCGCAGCCACGGCAAGATCGCGATCATCGACGGGGCCCGGGTCTATCTCGGCACCCAGAACCTCGATCAGGCCGCCTTCGACCTGCGGCGCGAACTCGGTGTCGTTGTGCGCGACGCCGCCACCGTCGGCGCGATCGCGGCGATCTTCGAGGCGGATTGGCGCGGCTCGCGGCGGTACGAGCCGCCCTATCCGATCGCTGCGGCCGATGCGGAAGAGAATGCGGAGTTCGAGCCGGATGCCGACCTCCGACACAGCTGAGCCCGTCCCGGCCCGAACCGCCGTGGCGCCCGGCCTCCCGGAGCTGTTCTGGCTGTTCAACCGGCTGACGCTGGTGAGCTTCGGCGGCGGTCTCACGGCCTGGGCGCGCAAGCTGATCGTCGAGGACAAGCGCTGGATCGACGACGCGGAGTTCCTCAGCGCCTACGCGCTGGCCCGGGTGCTGCCCGGGGCCAACCAGGCGAACTTCGCGATCTATGTCGGCCACCGCTTCCGCGGCGTGCCCGGGGCGGCCGCCGCCCTGCTCGGCCTGACGCTCGTGCCGTTCTGCATCGTCCTGGGCCTCGCCTGGGCCTATTTCCGGAGCGGCGCGGTCCCGGCGGTCCAGGATATCCTGCGCGGGGTCACCGCCGCCGCGGTGGGGCTCGCGCTGTCGGCAGGCCTGAAGGCCGGCGAGGGCTTCGCGCGGCGGCCCGCGGCGCTCGCCGTCATCGCCCTGGCCTTCCTGGGCTCGATCGTGCTGCACCTCCCGCTCCTCGCCGTCCTGGCGATCCTGGCGCCCCCGGCCTTCCTGTTGGCGTGGCGGCATCCGCGCCAGCGCGGGGACGCGGAGGCCGAGCGGTGAAGCCCGGCGCCCTCGTCGCGCTCGCGACCTTCTTCAGCACGATGTCGATCCTGTCGATCGGCGGCAGCAACAGCGTCGTGCCGGAGATGGCGCGTCATGCGGTCGGGGAGGCGCACTGGCTCACCGGCGGCGCGTTCTCCGACCTCTTCGCGATCTCGCAGGCCGCGCCCGGGCCGAGCAACCTGATCGTCGCGATGATCGGCTACAAGGTCGCGGGCCTCGCCGGGGCGGTCGTCGCCCAGGCCGCCATGATGCTTCCGGCCGCGTTGCTGATGATCGTCGTGGCGCGGATCTGGCAGGCGTCTTCGGGGGCCGCTTGGCATATCGCCCTGGAGGCGGCGCTGGGGCCGATCGCGGTCGGGCTGATCCTGGCGAGCGGGTGGACGGTCGCGGAGGGGGCCGGCTTCTCGTCCCGTGGGTACGTCGCCGCAGCAATCTTCACCCTGCTGTTCTGGCGCACCAATCTCAATCCGCTCCCGATCCTGGCCATCGCGGGCTTTCTGGGCTGGATGCACGCGATCTGAGCCCTTTGCCCGGCGGCAGGTGGAGAACGGCGCATCAGTGGCCGAGGTCTGCCGGCGATGGGCGTGTCCGATCCGACGTCTCATCGCTGGAAGACGCAGCTCGTCGGCATCGGCGTGCCGGAGATCCACCGGCGCAAGCATGCCCAGAGCTTTCGCCAACCCGGCTGTCACGGTCCGAGACCTTGCAGAGGCCGCGGACCGTATAGCGGGTCACCGCCAGAGGCGTCGCTTTGCGAGGGCCGCAAAGCGACGCTCTACGGGGGCGGGCATCGCCATCTTCGCCCGCCCGGGATCATCATCCCACAGGGCGCCGTACTCACTGCGCGGGCCATAAACGCGCGGCCCGGGGCCGCCGCGCCCTTCAGAAATCCCGCTGCACGCGTGCGCGCACCTGGATGACGTCGACGCTGCTGGCGGTGGCGACCGGGTTGGCGGGGTTGTTGACGTAGGCCGGGTTCTGGCCAGGGTAACGGCTCGTGTCGAGGATGCGGCCGCTCCGCGGTCCGTAGCGCGTGTAGATCGCCTCGACGCCGATATCGAACTCCTTCACCGGCGACCAGATCAGGTTGGCGCCGACGACGAAGCGGTCGCTGTCCCGCAAGACCGGGCTCAGGTCGAAGAATCGCGAACCGGGGGTGCCCGGTCCTGTCCCGGTCAGCCCGAAATAGGTGCCCTGTGCCGCGCGGGCGCCGCGGGCGAAGGCCAGGCCGCCGTAGGAGCCGAAGACGGCGGAGCGGACCGAGGGGGTCCAGTAGTGCAGCATCGAGGCCGTGAACGAGTAGCTCGCCGTCAAGGCGAGGCGATGGGTGAAGGGGTTGATCACGCCGTCGTTGAAGAACTGGGAGAAAGCCGCCCCCTGCACCGCGCTGGCCGCCTGCGCGTAGGGGCCATTATAGGCCGGTACGCCGGTATACAACGCCGCGCCCTCTCCGTAGGCGCCCTGCAGGTAGAGCGTGTCGCCGGCCGCGATGGCGGGCAGGTTGACCTTCACGCCCCCCTGCACCGCCCAGCCGAACGCGGAGGCGGTTCCGCGTGGGGTGCGGCTGTTGCCCGGCGAGACGGGGGCGCCCAGGTTCGTTCCGGAGAACGAAACGCTGTCGAGCAGGCCGTGGTTGACCTCGTGCAGGGCCCCCGAGAGCTGCGCCGAGCCCCAGGATTGGTCGGAGCGCAGCACCCCGACGATGTCGGGTATCCGGCTGCGCTGGATCGTATCCACGAAGCCTACGCCCGTCGGGTTCCCGGCGGCGTCGAACCCGGCGAAGATCGGCGCGACGGGGCTTCCCGGCGAGAAGACCAGGGCGCCCGGACCGAGGTTCGACCGGAGGGCGGCGTTCTGGGACGAATAGACCGGCGTGCGTCGGAAGACCGGGTCCTCCACCGACAATGTGGCGGACAGGCCCTTGCCCACCGTCGCGGTGTAGGCGGCAAGGTTGGTCGAGGGGTTGTCCGAGCCCGTGGTGGCCACGATGAACTCGAAGTCGTGGGCATAGAAATCGAAGAACGAGGCCGCGCGCCCGGCGGTGAGGCCGGCGAATTGGACGAAGGCCTTGTCGACGTTGAATTGCTGCTGGGCTCGCCCGAACGTGTCGATGCCGAGGGCCGGGTAGGCGCCGCCGATCCGGAGCAGCGCGCCGGCATGCATGGTGGGGAAGCCGGTCCGGCTCCCGGCATCGAGGCGGAGGAAGGAGCGCAGGGTGCCGTAGGCCGTCTGGGTCCGGGCGTCGAGGTTGATCCGGAGGCGGCCCTGGTAGCCGCTGTAATCCCCCGGCGTGGCGCCGGCATTGTTGCCGGAGCGGCTGTAGGCGGGCTGGTAAGCGTATTCGAAGCGCGCCCGGCCAGAGAGGCGCAGGCAGGTATCCGTACCGGGAATGAAGAAGAAGGCCTGGCCATGGCTCGAGCAGATTCGCACGCTCTCGAAGCGCTGCGGTTTGCGCCGGTCCGGAAGTTCCGCCCCTTCGATGGGGAGGCTCAGCAACCCCGCGAAACCTGCCAGAAGGCTCCTCGTCACACGCTTCGGTCGATGGTTTCGGTCTTCCGCACACAACACCCGCATCGAGTCGACCATTCCACCATCCGCATTCCCCCCATGGAATCGGACGGATCGCGGCGCCGGATAATCCCGCGCGGTACCCCGGGGCCGGTCGAAGGGCCGATCGCGCGCGGGCCCGGTTTACCGCCGGGCGATCCTGCGCCAGGGCCGGGCCGAGGCCGGCTTCGGGGATCCGCTGAACCCGGCGGAATGGGAGGGGCGGGTCGGGCGGAGGCCATCC
Source organism: Methylobacterium sp. WL18 (assembly GCF_008040015.1). Classification (NCBI taxonomy): domain Bacteria; kingdom Pseudomonadati; phylum Pseudomonadota; class Alphaproteobacteria; order Hyphomicrobiales; family Methylobacteriaceae; genus Methylobacterium; species Methylobacterium sp. WL18. The sequence continues at coordinate 9,629 of NZ_VRVD01000018.1, forward strand.
GTTCGCCAGTCGAATCTCACCGAAGCGGACCGGAGGCCATCGGCCATTCTGCGCCGCCTCCCGTTGCTCACACCCGATGGGAGCAGACGATTTCGCTGCCATCGATGCACGGCGCAAAGTGCGTCCCGGCCGATGACAAGGACCGCTGCATCGCCGGACGCACGCCGAGCCTGGCGCAGCGTTACACTTTGGACGCTGGCCATGGGCGGGAGGCCGTGTCATGGCCAAGCCGGTGAATGATCATCCCGTCTGCCCTCATCCCGCGCAGCCTGCCAGCCTGGGTTGGTCCAGCTTCTTCGAGGACCAGCGGGGGGACGACGAGACCGATCTCGCCGCCATGCGGATCGCCACGGTCCACCGCTCCCGCCTGACCGCCCTGGCTCTCACCGGACCGGTCAAGCTGACGCTTCCGGTTCATACGAACACCGGCGACTTCGCGGTGGGCGATTGGGTGCTGGTCGATCCCCGGACCCAGACCCTGCACCGCCGCCTGGACCGCAGGTCGGTCCTGGAGCGCCGCACCGAAGGCGGCAGGATTCCGCAGGTGGCCGCGGCCAACGTCGACACTTTGTTCATCGTCACATCCTGCAACGCGGATTTCAATCCTGCCCGGCTGGAGCGCTATCTGGCGCTGGCCAATCAGGGCGGCGCAAATCCGGTGATCCTGCTCACGAAGGCGGATACGGCGGCGGATGTGCGGACCTACCAGCACCAAGCCGCCGCGTTGCAGCGCGGGCTGGCCGTCGTGGCCGTCGATTCCCGCCTCCCGGAGGCTTCAAGCGCCTTATCGCCGTGGTGCGGCGTCGGACAGACCGTTGCACTGGTCGGCTCCTCCGGGGTCGGCAAGTCGACGCTGGTGAACACCCTGACCGGCGTGAACGAGGCGGTCGCGCAGGAGACGGGAAGCATCCGCGCGCACGACGCGAAGGGGCGCCACACCACGACGTCGCGCTCGCTGCACGCCATCGCGGGCGGCGGCTGGGTCATCGACACGCCCGGGATGCGAACGCTTCAGGTCAGCGACGCCGCCGACGGCATCGCGACCCTGTTCGCCGAGATCACCGAGTTGGCCCCCTCGTGCCGGTTCCGAGACTGCACGCATGCCCACGAACCCGGCTGCGCGGTGCGGGCCGCCGTCGCCAACGGCCAGCTGGATCCCGACAGGCTGACCCGATGGCGCAAGCTACTCACCGAGAACCTCGACAACGCCAAGGCGTCCAGCGGGCCGCGCGGCCGTCAGAATGCCGGCCGATAGCCTGTAGGTTTGCGTCGAAGCGAGATGCTGGAACAGGACCGCTATTCTCGGGTCCTTCCCCGGTCCGGCGGTTCGAAGAGCCGATGCTGCATGCCCCGGTACGCGCGATGCGGTTGCCGGGGCCTGAAATTCACTTAACCTGCGGTAAGCGTTCGAAAAAATCTGGTGCCGGTGGAGAGGATCGAACTCCCGACCTTCGGTTTACAAAACCGCTGCACTACCGCTGTGCTACACCGGCCCACAGTGAGAAACGACGTATCGAGGGATAACCAGGAAGCCTCGGTGTGTGAGAGTTGTGTGTGATCGTCAACCCAGAGCCGTCGGCCGTGAAGGCTACACGCTTGAAGACGATTTTTCCCGCTTGCTGCCTACCTTCGACAGGAACTTCGCCGAGAGCGGACGATCTAATCAGGTCACTGGCAAGCAGGACAGAAGGGCAATAGGCTTACTTGAGATCACCCTGTCCGTATGAGCCGTCGCATGACCCAGGACGAGGAAGAGGGTGCGGATTGGCGTTCGGAAGCCACTCGGGCCCCCAACGAGTCGACGATAAAGCTTGCAGAGGCACGGGCTCGTGAACCAGGCCGTGGTCATTCTGCAGAGAGCCCCACCGATATCCCAGCTGCGGGATGGAAGGACGTTCTTCAGCGGGTGTTTTGGGCTATCCCTCGGGACAGGGTGCTGTCCACCGCTGGTGGCGTCGCTTTTTTCAGCCTTTTGTCGACGTTCCCCGGCATTGCCACGGTCGTCTCGCTCTACAGCTTGTTTGCGGATCCAAGCGTCATCGGCCAGCATCTGAGCCTGTTAAGAGGCGTGCTACCGGATGGGGTCCTCAACCTGATTTCGGACCAGCTCCAACATGTTGCCAAGCAGGGAGCAGGGACCCTGGGCACAGCCTCACTGCTGAGCTTCCTGATCGCCTTTTGGAGTGCGAACTCAGGTGTAGCCGCCCTCTTTGATGCCCTGAACGTCATCTACAGGGAGAGAGAGAAGCGCACCCTGGTGCAGGTCTATCTGACGACCTTTCTTTTTACGATCACCGGAGCCCTTGTCACCGTTGCGACGATCGCCGTGGTCGTAGGACTGCCCATCTTCCTAGGCCGAATCGGGATGGGCGAGCGGACGGATACATTGCTACGGTTCATACGCTGGCCAGTTCTAGTCATTCTCGTGAGCGCCGGCCTCTCACTGGTTTACCGATACGGTCCGAGCCGGCGGGAAGCCAAATGGAGATGGGTGAGCTGGGGAAGCTCTGCCGCTGCCTTAGGATGGGTCGGCACTTCAGTCATGTTCACTCTGTATGTAGCCACCTTTGACAGCTACAATCGAATCTACGGTAGTCTGGGTGCGGGAATTGGATTTATGACGTGGATCTGGCTTTCGATTGTGATCGTTCTTCTTGGTGCTGAACTGAACTCCGAGATGGAAAGACAGACAGCCAGAGACAGCACGATTGGCCAACCGAAACCCCTGGGATCTCGAAAGGCTTTTGCCGCCGATACGGTTGGACATCCGTAAGCCGGTAGCGGGAGTGCAGGAGCAAATAGCAATACCGTCGAGCCACATAATCGACGAAGCGAATTGAGGCTCCTTGCTGGACAGCTTTGGACCATTATCAAAAAAGCTTTGGGCTGCCCGACTTAATTGGCCTATGTAGCCTTTCGTGTCTCCTCATTGTCAGTAGCAGGTCAACGTGGACCATCGGAAGTGGTTCAGCGCCCAAGCTAGCATACGTTGTTCTAATGCTCGCTGCGAAGGCCAAACGTGTTCCCTCGGACAGAGCGGAGGTAAGAGAGATTCTTGACTGCTGCATGGTCCGTTCCCCATTCGTTCCTGTCCTTGGATGGAATGAAATGGTTAATGAATGATTAATGACCAGATTGACTCGATTGACCGTTAGGCCCTGTATGAACCCGGGCGGTACGCCGCTCTTGCGACTAAAATAGTTGGTCGAAGAACGGGGGAGCTAATTGGTGATACGCACTGAAGCAAGGGCGGCACTGAATAGCTGCTGCATTGCCTGATTGATATCGCCGTTTGTCGCAACGGGAAAATAGAGCCCGTCAGTTGCGCAGCTTTTCAGCATCGGACCGATATTGTTTTCAAATGGCTTCACGTTTTGGTTGTAGAAATCGTCGCTATACAATGGAAGATACTGTGTGTAAATAATTCCGATTTTTATGTTGCTGTTTTTCATTGTCTGACAGGTAGACGGACTGATGGCGCTGATAAAGCGATTGTTGTTGATTTTATATCCGGAACTCTGATTGCTCATCGTTCCGTCGATAGGGGTATCTTGAACCCCATCAGTGACGAAGAACAAGAAGCGTATAGGAGTAGCGGCGGTAACGCCGTTGCCACTTGCTGGTATCTGACTTGTCATTTTCGAAATCGCACGCTCGTAGGCGGTTTGACTATCCCTCTGATCTTGATATGAATATGCCAAATCAATTTGGCTGGATGCGGATTTCACTAGATCCAGAGATGGGGTCAGTGACATAAGCTTTGTTTGGAAGTCGCTAAAGGTCCACATCTCCATTCTGAACTGCTGAGTTAAGTTCATGCTGGACTTCGCAGAGTCAACCAAATTGGACACTGCATCACGGAGCACTTGTATTCTGAGCTTGATGTTGTTTCTTTTTGCAATATTGTAATTGTCGTTATTGTTCTCAGTACCGTTGCTATTTAACAGATGGCATGCGAAAGCGCAGCCATTAGCGACTCTTTGCATATTCGTTATATCGGCTGCTGTGGCCGCAAGGCCCATTGAGGGGGAATTATCCAGAAGTAAGTAAAAATCGATATATTGAGCAACGTTTCGAACGCTTCCGGATTGACCAGAAATGTTCATCGTCACGACATTCATCATGCTACCTAATGTCGTTTTGACCGTTGCTGTATAATTGGCAGTGATACCAACCTGAGTTGCGCCCGGAAGCGGCGTTGGAGTAAACGAAGTTATTGTTACACCCGGCAGCTTGGCCGCATCCGCCATAAATTGAGTTCTTGCGCTAGTTAACATGTCGCTCGTGAGCGTGTTTGTCTTCTGCGTTATAACGCCTAAAACTGCAGAATCGACTGCGGCGTCAAGTTGAGCTTTCGCAGCGTTACGACGTCCATAATCTATCGCAGCACCCGCTGCGAAAAGCATCGGCATACTGAGCAACGCAAAAAGGATTGCTATCTGGCCATTTTGATCCCGCTTAAAGCTACGAAAAACGTTGTTTTGAAGCAAATTGAATGCCCATTTCATGTGATGGTAAAGACGGTTTAATAGGTCGGACACTTAGAGCCCCCTGGCATGACGACTTCGCCCTTATCGAGACGTTGCGCCCATGAGATTTGCCGACTGAAGACAAGGCCCCTTGAACCAAAAATCATTTGGTAGAGCTTGGAGCCAATTATTGGGACGTAGGCTACTGTCACTTCAGCTAGAACATACCTGGCGCCGTCATATTGGAATGTGGCTGGAGTATTTGGCAGTCCGCTGTTGCCGTTGATTGTGAGAACAGGGCGAGCATTCAGGGGATAACTTGAGCAAACTCCACCAAACAGCGCACCAGATATCTTTTCGACACCCATTGAATGAATGGCAATTTGCAAATTGATAGTTGGATAGGGGCGCATGATTGGACCAGCGGCATTTATTATTGCATCCATGTCAGCTGTGCTGGGATTGCCGTTGGTGGCACGACCCGAAAGGTCTGCAATGGTTCGTGCATAGAGCGTGGTCTTCCGGCCAGTATCAATGGCACGCACCAGTTCAATCAAACCAAAATACAACGTGATTAGAAGTGGAAGTATTAGGGCGAACTCTAAAGCCGCCACGCCACCTTTTTCTTTTCCAAGCCGATGGATATTGTTTGCAATGATATTCATGGCGAGGCAGTTTAGGAGCTGGATGAGCAGGCAGCGTTCGAGTTGAACGGCTCAACCTGGAAGACAGTGGCTGCTTGTAGGAGGCGACGACGATTCGGTAAGGTGGCGTAGGCTGCTCCGAGTAGGGGAAAATAGACAGGCACGTCTACTGCTGCTTGGACCACGATCACGTCGCTTGCTCGTGCACAGCTGTATGATGGGAAACTTGCGTTCCAGTCCGAGATACCAGTCTTAGGATTGGTCGAGGTTGCTTGCACCGGCGTTGCTGAACCAAAGCTCGCAGCCTTCGTGATGCTGATACGGACGTTAGAGCACGGGAACACCGTGATGCGTGCTCGACCTCCCGGGTAGCACATGGCGGTCCGGAAGTTGTTGAGCAGGGTCGTTGAGTCCGTGACGTTGGCGTTCGCCGTTTGAAACTGGCCTGTGTAAATCTGACGTCCAGCATCGACTACGGCTTGCTGAAGGATGCCCTGAGCAAAGTAGGTCACACCAGCCTCAAGAATTGCTCCTGAGAGAGCCAAAAAGGGAACGGCCACGAGGGCGAACTCGACCGCCGAGGATCCACCCCGGTTACGGGACAGCTCACGGGAAGCCCTACCAAACGGGTCTAGAACAGACCGAAGGGTGGTCAGTGCCACCCCATTGCCTATCCGTGTCGTGAGCGGGAGCCGTTTCCACATTCTGTGCACGTCATGTGAATTTCGACCCCCTCACCGGGAATCGCTTTTTCTAACGGCACCACATTGGCGGAATATGTATTGCTAATTGGTTGCTATTAATGCTGACGTTGTCTTTCTAGGACGAAAAAACAGCGGAAAAATAGACGTTGAAATAAGTACCCACGCCTAAATGAGCGGTTTCTTTGGGTATTTATCAATGATTCACCTTACGCCACGTTCAGCCTCCATAGACGCTTCCGCCCACTGGGTGGGCAGTCTGAAGGCGCAAGGTGTTTTCACCACCCGTCCCCACACGTTTCTCAAAGCGTCAGTTAGCGCTCAGGCTTGCGAGATGATGCGGACCATCGACGGATTGCGATAGCAGAACGTACACTTTCCAAGCCTCACCGAGCAGTTCGACAGCGAAACCGCCCACGGCCGGTTTGCCCGTCAGCTCCACGGAGCCATCGCGGAGTATTTCCTCGACCTCAACTGAGAGAGGGCGATGGAAGGGCTCAAGGCAGCCCTTGCTCATGGTCGTAAGGGAGGACGACGCAAGAAACTGTCCGCAGAAGACATCGAGGTCGGTCCGGCTTTGCTTCAGGCTGGGACGATAAGCATCGCTGAAATAACCAAGCAGCTCGGCGTCAACCGAGACACGTTTTACACCTACTTCCGACGTCTTCGGACAAACAGCCACGCTAGCAAATGACTAATGAACGACATATAGCAATCGATTTATTTATATTCCATGCAAGAAGTTATCGATTTGCCGCACATTTCGATGCGGCGTTACGAACAAAATCGAGGCATCCTCTGCGCAAGGCCGAGTCCTGAATGTTGCAAAATATATCGATAATTTCTGAAAGTTCAGTCATGGTAGAGATAATGAAGTTCTCATGCTCCGAGCCGCCTCCAGGCAGGAATGCATCTTCAGAAATCTCAAGGGTCCGTGCTATCAACCGCAATTTGTTTCCGCTGGCATGCTCAGACATCAAAAATCCCCACATTATTTGAGTAGATTAGATTTCTACGGATATGGCCCGGAAGAGAAGATTTCTCTTACAGCTCAATGGCCGGAGAAATGCAACTGTGGCAGCGTCACCGAACCGCATTCGGTGATGCTGCACGACTCAGATAAAAAGGACGACTGAAACTATTCATCCACCGAGCGAGTTCCTAGGTTGAACTCAGAGGTGGGGATAAATGAATTCATTATTAAGCGTAGAGCCAGCTCTAACAGCAGCTGGGTTTGTTGGCTTCTGGAACACGAACGTAACAGCTGGACGTTCTCGGCTCGATGAAGGTGCGGCCGCTCTGTTGGCAGGCAATCCGAGCTTGGCTGGTGAACCCCTCCCTATGGAGGTGGCCCTGGGGCGGATCCATATCGACGATAAGGGGTGGGTGTTCGAACGCATCCGTCGTGTGAGGCAGACGGGAGGCTCGTTCTCGGCTGAGTTCAGAGTGGTGACCGAGACGGGGGTTCGTTGGGTCCTGAACCGTGGAACCCTCGTGCCGGATGAGTCTGGCAGGATGCGGGGCCAAGGCGCCTACATCGATACCACTGACGCTCACTCTGACGTTTTCATGCCTGCCGCTTCGCTCAACCATGTGGTTGAGGATCCGTTGATTGCTGCTGCTGACCGCTGCCTTGAGATGCACTCAATCCTGAAGCGGGGTGATTACCCCGATCTTCGTCGTCTTACAGAGATGCTCCTGGTTGGATTTGGACGATCGCTAGCACTGCGTCGCTCCTGATGGCCGAACTCAAGATCCATCGGGGACCGCTCCCTGCCGGGCCACGACCGAGTTGATGAAATCGAGGCAGATGCGCCGGTCACTCGGATCTCTGATGCGATCGAACGACTCCAGAAGCTCTCGGATCTCCAGGGCCTTGGATGGTAAGCCTTCATCGGTGTAAAAGGCAGCTGGTTCCGTTCCAAGCGCATCAGCGATGCTTTTGAGGATACGGCTATTTTCGAAATCATTTTTACTCATCAGGATGCTCCACGTCGCATCAAAAATTGCAGAGCATCAATTCAGAACTGTTTCGACTGATTTTCCGGACCGAGCGATGCCGATGGCGATGTGGCTCAAGCTGCTGAAGAGCAGGTTTTCAAGAACACCATCCTTGTATATCTTGTTAAGTCTGTATGCCTTGAGCAGAGCGTCGGAAATTTCTTCCAAGGTCCCGTCAATGGAGACATCTCTTTCGAGCGTCTGGTTGGTAGTCGCAAGAAACCTGCGAACCTGAAGCAGGATTGTCGCTTGGCGACCAAGAGCCTTGAGAGCTTCGACCTGTTCGAAACTCAGACCGTGAGGGTGTGCTTTCGTATCGATTACACAAAGCGTGCCGACAGCGAAGCTCCCGTCGAGTCTAAGCGGAACCCCTGCATAAAATCTAAGCGAACGATCTCCAGTCACCAGCGTATTGTCTGATGTCCTAACGTCCCGAGTCAAATCATTGATAATTAAAATGTCTTCTTCGCCGATTGTATGAGCACAGACAGATTGCTCTATCGGCGTTTCCAGCACATCGGTTCCAACGGCTGATTTAAACCACTGTCTGTCATCGGAGACTAAGGTTACGTTTGCGACTGGAGTGCCGCATATCAATCGGGCTATAGCAGCTAAATCATCGTATGACTGCTCTGGCTTAGTGTCGAGTATATTCAACGAGCTGAGTTCCTCGAGTCGATGTGGGTCTAGAATGATAGACCATGGAATTCCAGCCATATCGGGTTACGTTCCTCAATCAGTCGGGGAGCTTTGCGGCCCCTGTGACCGAACTTCTGGTTGAGAACAAGGCGATCCTGATGCAGGTGTAAATCGGTAGCGATTGCCGTCGCTGATGAAGAGAGCGAACTGCACACAGCTGACTTGCCAGGAAGGTGATCTCGCTAGCTTGGCCGAAGGGACCGTCAATCAGTGAACGGTGCTGCCAAATCGGCGCCTCGGCTTGAACCCGAACTGGTCCGCAGCCGGACGCCCAACCAGCCGGAACTTCGTAACGATCGTACCTAATCCGTTGCTTTCACAACTTGCATGTCCGATTTCCGGACAGAGAAGCAACTCTAAGTTTAGATTTCTGCAACCTAAGAGCGATAATCGAAGTTGCCTGGGAAAGCCTTCCTTTTCTGAAGCACGAGAAGGCAATAAGGAATTTCGTGCAGAGCGATCAGCTGCATCCATAAAGAGATCGCTGAATCCGTCCGACCGAGCGTGCGGCTTGAGAGTTTCTTCTTGTCGGGCTGAAGACGGATTTCACCGACTTGCGTCACTAATGACTCACGTCTCAGGGTAACACCTGGAACTCGCCGAGATAGACGTCTCCATCACCAGGCACGAACGTCTCTAGCTTGGCAGTAAGCAGCTGGAGATCGGCATTTCCGGCTGGTCTGAGTTGAGCAGTTCCCAACGATGGAACGTTGCTCTGGAACGTAAGCCGGTTTGGAAGCACGGATTGCGGGTGCCGGAAGCGGCGTCAGATCGTGAAGAACCGAGAGAGCTTCATCTTCCAAAACTTCTTGGGCCAGTTTTCGCCAGGATATTCTATCTAGAGTAGAATAAGCTCTACCATAGATAGAAATTCAGCGAAACCTCCGGGGAGAGCCTTCCTTATCTGGGAGCAGTAAAACAAGAATGTCGCTTTGACCGTGCAATCAGCCGGCGAACGCACTCCAGCTAGGTAATAACATAACATAACATAACATAAGATAAGATGAGAGAAAAATTCAACTTCTTTCTTATCGGTATCACATTTCCAAATAAAACACTTAGCAAAAACTTCTGCTTTCAATCCGATTAACGCCCAGAGCGACGCAAAGTTCCTTTTACTTGGAATGATGCGGACTCATGATTTTTTAGGTTTCACAATTGAGCGAACAAATTACCAACGAATTCGACCTGTTCGAAGATAATGATTATCTGAACGACGACTGCATGCTGGATTTCAGTTTAGACATAATTCCTGGATTGCCAGAGCAACTAGGTTTGAAGGATAACCAACATGGAACGATGCGAATGATAGTCGCAGCACTATTAGATGCCGCTGAAAGAGGAAAGGCAGTCGCATACTCAAGAAGAAAGACATCCTACTCAGGAAAAAGACGATATGGAGGTCGTGGTTTCACTTACGCAAAAATTCTCAAGGAAGTTCAAATACTTGTTGATGCGGGCTACGTATATAGCTGGATTGCCCCCGCATGTTCTCCGAAAGAAGGACGGCAAGGTGTTCAATCGACAATTTACGCAACACCGAAACTTGTTAAAGACTGTCAAAACGTCAAGATTGTCTCGGTTCAGCATGAGTGCATTTGGTTAAACGGTCTTACAAAGAAACGCATTCATTACGAAGAGACGGAACTTACTTCAGCGATGAGAAGTGAGATACAAGAAATCAATTCCATTATGAGCACCGTCGATTTCAATGTTGCCATGGACGGCGTGGAAAGAAACGACCGTCACATCATCATACCGCATGTAACAGACAAGGTACATAAGCAAGTAAATATCTCAATCCCTTACCGAAATCCGCGTATCCGTCGCACCTTTTGTAGAGAGTCATTTGAATGTGGTGGCCGTCTATATGGCCCATGGCAAGGCATACCAAAAGACAATCGGAAGCGTATGACTATCAACGGTGAGCCAACGGCAGAGCCTGATTTTAAGTCAATGCATCCGAAGTTAGCTTACGGGATGGCCGGCTGTCCACTTAAAGGAGATTTCGACATATACGATGTCGATGAAAGTATTAACCCAAAGCACTACAAATACTCTCTATTAATAGCGATAAATGCAGGCCATCCGTGCGAGGCTATTCACGCTATTCAGAAGAAATTGTCTTGCACATTTAAATACGCAAGGCAACTCTATGTTGAGGTAAGTATTCGAAACTGGCAAATAGAGAAATTCATAGCAAAAGACAAAGGAGTAGAACTTCAGAAGATAGACAGTGAAATAGCATTAGATGTCATTAAAGCATGTCATCGAGACGGAATACCGGTCCTGCCTGTGCATGACTCTTTCATAGTTCCAGAGCGTTGTGAGAAAGAAACTAAAAAACACATGAATAGAGCTTGGTCTAAGTTCGTTGACACTGATAGCTTCTGATGAGATTTCGAAAAATTAAATCTCAAAAAGGTTCCACATAGGGAGGAGTGAGAGAGAACTGGTGAAGGGCCGCTCCAACGGTCCCTTCGTCCTATATTTTCTCTCTCTCATTCTTCCTTCACGTTCACTTACACACGTCTTTCAATGTCTACATTGATATAGACTAATTCATGGATAGCACATGACTTGCTACAACATCTTTCAATCAGACTACGATACAACACCTAATAGGTGGAGAACCTCAGGACTTATTTTGATTGGTGGTTCTTACCCAGGACGGTCTCTTTACTGGGTTTTATTGAGAGACATGAGTTACGCTGATTACCTCTATAGAACATGTGACCCATCGACAGCCATTTTTAAAGAGATTAGACGCTTGAAGCGAATAATTGACAACAAAGAGTTCTGTAAGAATTGTCGATGTGGCTCACAAGCCACTAAATTTCTGTTTCACTCAAGTTATCCTAAGCCTCAGTTCTGTTGTCACACATGCCATCCAGCAGGGTCTGGAATTCCTATCGGAAGTTTGAAAGTTTGTTTAACCTACGATGATGTAACGAATGCCTTTATAGGCAAGCCGAGAAGAATAAACGTGTTACGTAGAAAGGCAGTCAGAGAGCTGAGAGAAGCTAAAGGCTATATTGGTAATTTGACGATGAAGAAGGCACGTGAATTCTTTGAAGGTTGTTGTTCTTCTTCTCCTTCAAGACGAGACTGACTGCCTTAGAATTTCGTTCTACAAATCGAATTGAGAGAGTGTAGCATCCTTGTTACAAGGGTGCTGCACTTTTTCATCTTACCCATCCAGCTGGTCTCAGGGCCAGCAGGTAGCACGATAGCTCTTGGTTGCGATCGTTCCTAGGGGTCAATCAGCAGCACTCAACGTCCGAAACGTATCCGATAGCCTTCGGATATCTTCTTAAATTCCTTCTGAATTCCAACGAACGTGTCTCAGAAACCCGGCGGTTGAAATCTGACGTTTGATACCTGCATTAAGCGATTGCTCCAACCTTCAACAAAACCTCGTGATGCTTGCAGCTTGGCCGTCGTGCTAGATATGACGGAAAGCACGATTGTCGACGTCATTGGAGACGCAGCACGAAGTATACCCCACTAAACTATCTGTTGACTCAAGGTATCGGGTTGGCCCAACTATCCGGGTATTTCGGGATGGTGGAGGATCGCTGTGGCCCAACTTTCGGCGATTGGGTCGGCGTTTCGAGCGGTGCGCCTTAAACAAATGACACAGCTTCAACTTGCTGAAGTAGCTGGGATCGGGGTTGCAGCAGTGCATAACCTGGAACAGGGCCGGGGCACGCTTACGAGTTTATGGGCGGCGTTGGGAGCACTTGGGTACGAAATACGAGGCCGCAGTCTGGTCGTAGGTCCCCTAGGTCCCTCCTTGGCTGCTTTACGGAAGCGGCGTGGAGTGAGTCGGCGGGCACTGGCTTGCATGCTTGGAGTATCACGTACCACATTGTCCGCCCTTGAAGCTGGCGGGCCCGGTCGTTTGGAAAGTCTTGAAATCTACGGGACGGCAGTCGTGGCCGGACTGTACCTTGCCCCGATGGATGCGACGGTTGGGTTCTTCATTACAGCCGGCAATAGCTCAGTCCATCACGGCTGGGAGACCCCGCCGGAGCTTGTGGCCGCTCTGGAAAGCGTCTTCGGTCGGTTTGATCTAGATCCATGCGCAGCCTCAACGGACGCCAACAGGGCACGGGTGAAAGCTCGGGTCCGGCTTACCATTCATGACAACGGCTTGGCCGTGCCTTGGCGAGGGCTTGTGTTCGTGAACCCACCCTACGGGCGTCAGATTGGCTCCTGGATTGCCAAGTGTGCCGAGGAGGGAGCCAGCAACGCAGTGGTGGTCGGCCTGGTGCCTGCTCGTACCGATACCCGTTGGTGGCCCCGGCATATTGCCGGGGCAGCTGACGTGTTCATGCTGCGGGGACGGTTGAAGTTTGGTGACGGGGCAATGCCGGCACCGTTTCCATCAGCTGTGGTAGTGTGGGGAGCAAGTGCGATGCAGGTGGCTCGGCTGGGTCCCGCCCTGTTAGGGGCGTGGCACGTTCCTGCAGCAAAAAACATACCCGGCTGATTGCTGCAGCTAAGCGTGACATTAGTCCGAGGAACGTCAACGTCCTCGATGAACGACCGTGTTTCGGTTAGGGCAGGGGTTCAATGTGTTGCGGTGGGAACTCGTCTGCTTTCGTGATTTTGCTAAGAAAATCAGAGAGCTAGTTCAGTTTCTACCAAGGGGGCTCCGTTTCAAAGCCGAGCTACGGTGGAGCTTCCGAGAGGACGCCATGATAGAGACATGTCGACGGGGCAATCAAGCGTCAGATCATCAATCAGGTTTCGGCAGTGGGCAAATCGACTCTTTTTATCAGCGCCATTCTAGCTGTTGTCGCAGTGGTTCTGACCAGCGTATGGGTCGGTTACGGTCCCCGGCCCCAGTCTGGTCGGGAAAAGCAGGCGCCTACCGTTGTCCCACTTTCTCAGCAGCGAACGACGGATTCGAATGGCCAGCCCATTCGAGTGATTGGTACCAGGTCATCCTCCGGCTCTGCTCAGCGAACTGGCCCTCCGTCACTAAGCGGAGAATCGTCAGGTTCGGCTTCCTCAGCCGCAACTCCAGCTGTGCCATCACCCTCTACGGAAACGGTAAGTCCATCTGCATCGGTGGATATGCGATCACCGGCCAAATCGCCTGAGGATGCATCGACCTCCGGCTTAAGCGCCGCCACGACAACAATCAGTCCCGTGGATCAGTCTGCTACCACAGTTGGCAGCGTTGATCTCAACTCGGCTTCCGTGGAGCAACTGAACGCCCTCGGGGCGGGAATGATCGGAAAGCGGATCGTTGAGTTTCGCCCATACGTTTCAGTTGATGAGCTTCTTGCCCGACGTGTTCTTAAGCGAAGCGACTACGAAGCGATTAAAGGGGCCGTGACGGTCAAATAGCTTGGACAATTGAAGGTTGGATGGCCCTAAATCTTCACCTGGTTGACGCAGCTAACTAAGCCCTTCGGAGGTTATGTGAAACGGAAGTTGGCTACCGCCTTGTCTGTTGCCGTCCTACTTGCTGTTCCCAGGTTCCTAAACCCTGCACAGGCCGCATGGAAAGGCCCAGAAGCGAAAGCTCTCTTCGCTAACGAGGTCAATCCCAAGGGCTACAACTACGCTCCAAGCGTTATCACAGAGAATGGAACGACCGATTTTTGGTGGTGTGGACAGGGCCAGACGGACGTTATTTTCCATCGATCTTACAACGTGCAAAGGGGTTTTTCGCCAGCTAAAATCGTTTTTCAACCCACATCTGGTTCTTGGAACCGAATGCATGTTTGTGATCCTAGCGTGATTAAGGGCAGTTTCACTAATTCGGCCGATAATCAACACTATGCCTACGCCATGTATTATTCTGGCGTCGATAATGCACCCGGAAACAATAACAAAACCGGGTTAGCTTTTTCAAACGACAAAAACAACTGGGTAGACTATCCCGATCCTGTTATCTTGCCGCTCAATCCGGCGGTTGCTGAAGGGAATTATGGTAACGGCCAGCCATCAACGATCAACGTCGATGGTCGATCTGATCTGCTCGTCTTCACTACGGATCTGAGCGGTCCCCAGGGTATTGCTGGCTTTGGCGATCTTTACGTTCGCCGCACAGCAGATGGAGTGAATTTCGACCCGCCGATACGGATACCGAACGAGGCAACTGATGGCACTACCGTCAACCCGAATTCGGATTTCGCCTATGATCAAACCAAAGGCGATGTCTACGTCATTACCGGCCTTCCGGGTCGCAACTGTCAACAGGTGGCCTGCAAGGACCCAGCTCGCAACCCGGACAGGGAGACCTACCAGCTTGGTCTCTTCAAGATGCCGCTGAAAGCCCTCCTAAGTGGAACACCAGCGAAGTGGTCCCCCGTCGGCTACTTGAATAGCGACGTCACAGGCTTCTACCTGAACCACAGCCCTGGCTTTCAACGTGATCCCTACGGCAATCTCACGTCATTCTTGCCAAACATCACCGTCTTCTTCTCAGGCGGTGATCCGTATCCAGGCACATGGCAGATCGCTACAGCTACCGAGACAAACACGTCAGAACGTGCCCCACTCAAGCGGACCCTCGGACCGAATGGTCATTGGGTTACTACGGGCTACACCGATCCCAGCTACGCCTTCGAAGCGAACGTCGGCTCTCTGTTCCTTCTGCCGAGATTCGGGACCTCCAAGCTCATGAGCTGCGTAGCAGGCTCCGACCATTTCCTAAGCCGTGATCCCAGCTGTGAGGGCCAGACACCCCTGGGCCAGACCGGCTACGTCTATGACAATCGACAGGCGGGCACTCATCCGATCTATCGCTGCAACGCTGCCGACCATGACCACTTTGTCTCGACCGACCCTGCGTGTGAAGGCCAAACGTCCGAAGGGTTGCTGGGATACGCCTTGAACTGACCTACCAATCAACGGTTGATTTGTCTGACCTATATGTGTTCACCCGATCGCACGGCTACTTAGTGCAAGGCGTTCGACTCAAGGTATCTCATGCTCAAGCTTGCCCCTATTCCGAAGGTGATCACTTTCGACGCATATGGCACCCTCGTCCGATGGCATCGAGCTGTGGGAGAGGCAGCGAAGGCGATCCTCACCAAACACGCACCAGAGGGCGACCTAGAGAAACGATCAGCCACTCTAGCATACCAGTTGCGTAGCAGGGCAGTGCTCCATCAAGATCGTCCCCCATTCCAGGACTACAAGGCGATCCTCCGACTGAGTTTGGATGAGGTTCTCGCCGAAACTGGCTTTCAAGGCACCGAGGAAGACCACCAGACGCTGCTATCCATCCTCCGACGGATTGAGCCATATCCTGAGGTGCCGGCTGCACTCAACCGGCTACGGCAACGCTACAAGCTCGCCATCATCAGCAACACAGAGGATGACCTAATTGCTGAGACAGTTCAGGCGATTGGGGTCCCGATCGAATTCGTTATCACGGCTCAGCAGGCTCGAGCCTACAAGCCGGATCACCGTCTTTTCCAATATGCCTACAACACGTTGGGCGTCACCAAGGAGGAAACGATTCACGTTGGGATGGGCCAACTCACAGATATGAAAGTCTGCCATGAGCTTAAAATCCGATCGGTTTGGATAGATCGTGTCGGTGAGCCCCTCGATCCTCGCTGGCAACCGCATGCTGTCCTGAAGGACCTCACTGATCTGCCGCAGCTCCTATCTGCCCTATGAGCCCTTCTCGTCGGGAGCGGAGCTAAATCACAGGCGTTGGTAAGGAGGTCACTCAGGAGAAGTGACCGAGGAACGCCTAAGGAAATCTGCCATGCGGAAGACCGCTTTGATTGCAGCAATAAGCTTGCTGTCGATGGGAACGGCCAGCTTGGCCGCTGAGAACCAAGATTCCGCCGGTAGCTCGGGTTCCACCCCTCGGATGCAGGGATCGCCCAATGCCGCAGGCTTTGGTAAGGCGGAAACTACAGGAACAGCCGGTGCTCAAACACCGGACTCCACGCCGAACCAAGATGGTCGAATGAAAGGCCCGCCGAACGCTGCCGGCTTCAAGCAGGATAGCTCGGGGTCAGGATCACCGACGAACGGTTCTGCATCAGGCCGTTAAAATGGTGTGGCAGGGTTTGCAGTATACCTTCAGCCCTGCCGACTTAACTACTCTAGCGGAACGTCATTGATTACAGGCGGTCAGCTCTTTTTGTAGGCCGACCAGGTTCAGCGTCTATGTGCCAACGGTGCGCCTTATTCGTTGGCAGTTGTTTCACAGGATGTCAGAGATTTCGATTTTTGTTTGAGCTGCCGCCCTCATAAAGGATCACTGGGTGGGAACCCGAAAAACTAATACCAAGATCAAACTTTGCCGACCCACTCTTTTGAGTGCCCCGGATCGGATTAGAAACAGAAAAATCAATCGTCGAACGGGCTGCGCATTTCTGTAATGCATAGTTGCAATCTATGCGCATAGTGCCTGGTCGGTGAACGTAACGCCGAACTGGCCACTGTGAGATGGCTCTTCGCTTCTCCGCTTGTAGATCTGCTTGTGTATATGGCTTGCCATAAAACTGAACTGTTCGCCCATACATGTAAGGTACACCTGCAACCGGGCTCACATTGCTCGAGGACCAAATCTGTAGATAACGTTCGGCAATAAACGCTGTGCGGTCTTTCATTTCCCGAGGACTAATGGCACTTGCAGGGCCAATCGAAGTAACGGTTAAGATGCCGGCCGCCAAGAAATGCTTCATGCCAATCATTCGACTATCAATTTTCATCACTGATTCAGCCAGCGCATAACGCCCGAAGGGGCGGTATTCGTAGATGCTTCTCTGTAGCCTCGGCGGTCTGTTTGCGGAGTTGGATAATTTGAATTGACGTAATGGTCTCGGCTTGAGGGGTAGTAATGTTGTGAGGTGCCGCTGTATGCACTCTCCATTCCATCTGCGCTCTGGGCCCGTTTGGATGTAGACAGAATTCGGTTGCCTCGTTCATCTTTTGTAAAAGCGATCCGACCGTCGGAAGGCTTGCGATTTGACTTGGTTGCATCTGCCCGTTGTGACGGCAGGGTCCGATCTGTCGTCATAGATCCAGCGGCAGCTGGACGATTTTCAGGCGTAGCGACAAGCGCCGAAATATCTGGCCGTTGAGGCGGTGAAACTTGAGCTACTATGGATTGACCGGCAACCGATTGCGGATCCGATTTGGCTCCATGTGTTGCTCGGTCGGATCCATTTCCCTGCTTTTCTTGCAGGTTGAACACTAGGGGAGGTAAAGGCTGACGAGGTGGCGACGCCACAATAGGCTGTTTCACCGGGTCAACCCATCCGTTCGCAGCAGACCGGTTGTCGGGTGCCGCCAATGCCGGACTTTCAGTTGAACCTATCGATGTAGGGGAAGCCGACTTCTTAGCGTCCGATGCGACGACGCCGTCCAAAATTCTGCTCGTCTTCCCTTCGTGGGTCGTCGCCCGTTCGGGTTTGGCACCCACATACGCTGCCGTCACTCCAACTCCAGCGGCGAATGCGAATCCAAGGGCGAGCAGCGGCTTAACAGGCACACTCATTGGCCCTCGTTTCATGGGTGACAAGCTTCGGGTGTACCCACAGAAACCTCGAGCTGTCCGAGGTGGTTCCGGCAACCAAGCCATCTTAGGGAGTCCCAGCCAGATTCTGGACCATCGCCCCGCGGGTTGGGTAAGCAGCACTACTAGGTTTTGCCCCTCGCTTGGTCCTGGCCGATGGCCGTGTCATGACTGCTACATGAGCTACGGCGTCCGAATCCTTTTTCTAAACCAAATTGAGCCTCTCCCATCCAAACGGATGGAAAGCTCGTTCGCCGATTTGCGGGAGGCTTGGGACGCTGGAACGGCCGAAGTTCTATCCTACCAACTCCGTTCGATCGAGGCTGCCTTCCAGGTGCTCGATGCCAACGGTCAGATTGTGGAAGTCACTGCCAAGCAGGTCGATAGCTGACCAAATTCTTAGGCGCTTCTCTGCCAAGCTCCGTAGCCTAACCGCTTACGGCTGAGTTGGGCGAACCCGCATAGATGCTTTAGGAGCACACGTCTCCTTGAACCACTCGCCGTGACGACTGGAACACGGCAGTTGGCTTTGCCGACCCCGTTGGCGGTCCGGCTTAACTGTTATGTCCTTGGTCGGCATACGGCGGAACGGACACCAGCGTTCCAATCAATCGAAGCAGGGCTTGCTGTTCAGGCTTTCCCGATCCGTCGGCTAGGAAGGTTCCTAGCTCAATATGGCTTCTTCGCCCTCCTGAGGGACCATTTGGCTGATGGATGATGAAGGCACTTCCGTCCCCCGGTTCCCTAGAGGCTGTTATGAACTGAATGGGTGAGGTTTGCGTTTTTGGGCATGAGCGCAGGTCGTGCCGGCTATCCCTCTGACGTGTCCGATGAGGAATGGGCGCTGGTTGCGCCGTATCTGGCGCTGCTGCGGGAGAGTTCGGGCCAGCGTGACCACGACCTGCGCGAGGTGTTCAACGGCTTGCGGTTCATCGTGAAGACGGGGGCGCCGTGGCGGTTCATGCCGCACGACCTGCCGCCGTGGGCGGCGGTGTACCAGCAGACGCAGCGCTGGCTGGCTGCGGAGTGCTTCACCGATGTGGCCGGGGACCTACGGGCGGTTCTCCGGATGGCAGGGGATCGCAAGCCGGAGCCGTCGGCGGTGATCCTGGACAGCCGGACGCTGCGGTCCTCGCCCGAGAGCGGCGAGCGGGCGGGCTACGACGGGGCCAAGCGCAAGCGCGGTTCGAAGG
>NZ_VRVD01000190.1:0-8000 GCF_008040015.1 Methylobacterium sp. WL18
GGCCGCCACCTCCGCCAGCGGCCGCAGGGCGGTCTCCACGATCGCGAGGGCCGCACTCGTGTCGGCGGCAGCGCCCAGGTCGACGGTGACCTGCTCGAACCGCGCCCGGTCGAGGGGGAGGCGGCTGAGGCCGGTGACCCGTCCGTCCACGACCTCGACCAGGACCGCGCCCTTCGCGCCGCATTCGCGCACGCTGCGGCCCTGGATGTTGCCGGGGAACACGATCCAGGGGTCCCGGGACAGCTCGGCGTACTCGTGGATGTGGCCGAGCGCCCAGTACTCGTAGCCCCGGGCGGCGAGGTCGGCGATCGAGCAGGGCGCGTAGGTCTCGTGCGCCGCGTGGCCGGTACAGGAGGTGTGGAGGATCCCGAGGTTGAACCAGCCGGGCAGGGCAGGCGGGTAGGTCAGCGACAGGTTCTCCTCCACGGCCCGGGCCTGGAAGCTGCGGCCGTGCACGGCAACCCGCACGGCCTCGAGGCGCAGCGTCTCGGCCCGGGCCGCCGGGAACACGTGCACCGAAGCCGGCAGGGTGATCGAGCGGGTGATCACGCTCTCGGCGTCGTGGTTGCCGCGGACCAGCAGGGTCGGGATGCCGGCCCGGTCGAGGCGCGCCACCTGCCGGGCGAAGAACAGCCCGATCGTGTTGTCGGCCCAGTCGCCGTCGTAGATATCCCCGGCCACCACCACGAAGGCGACCCGCCGTTCGATCGCCTGGGCGACCAGATCCTCGAAGGCCTGCCGCCCGGCCGTGGCGAGGCGCCGGGCGAGTTCCGCGTCCCGCGTCGCCAGGCCGGAGAGCGGACTGCCGAGGTGCAGGTCCGCCGCATGGATGAAGCTGAAGCCCGACATCGGTCTCCGGTGAGCACGCGGTGAGCGGGGGTCTTAGGCCGCCGGGGCGTGCGGCCTCAAGCGCGGTGCTCCGATTGCTGCACAGGCACGGGGCGCGTGCGACGGTCTCAAGAGTTGAATGCGATCAGCCTCTGGCCTTGTTGATGTCCGAGACGGGTGGATGTCTGCCCGTCCGCCGCTGGGCAAGAAACGCCTTCGGAGATCGTCCAGGGCTTTCGCCGGCCCCTGGGCAGAGACCCGGAACAGCACGTGCGGGAGGGGGCTGCCGTCTCACGCCGTCGAACTATCCGGCACGCCTCAGTGCAAGCATCACGTTTCGCGCAGCCACTTCCAGACGTGTTGCGCCGTTCCCTGACCGCCGATCCGTTGGGCCACCCGGCGCTCGCCACGCCAGGCCTGCGGTGGGGCACCGTAGCGGTTGCGGAAGCTGCGGCTGAGCTGCGAGATGGTATTGAACGCGAACACCTCGGCCAGCCGGCTGATGGTGCGCCGCTCCATCGGGTCGGCCAGGGCGTCGCGCACCGCCGCCAAGCGCTCGCCCTGCACGAAATGCATCACGCCGCCCTCCGGCTCGAACAGCCGGTAGAGCGTGGACCGCGAGACCTGCATCTGCCCGGCAATGAATTCGGGCGATAGCATCGGCCGCGACAGGTTTTCCTGCACGATCGTCCTGGCGAGGGCCAGGAGCGCGCCGTTGAGTTCGCGCCCGTCCAGCACGTCCGCGGCCGGCGAGGGATCGAGGAGCCGGTGCAGGAAGGCCACGAACTCGTCCGCGAGCGCGGGGGCCTCGTCGGCGCGCGTGGTCGGCAACCGCCGGTAGATGTCCGAGATGCGGGCGGCCAGCAGCCGGTTGCGGGCCGCATCGAAGAGCAGGCCGTGCGCCTCGAGCGGCAGCCCGTGGAGTCGCGTGCAGGGTACGGCGATGCCGATCGCATCGGCTCGGTCGAGCATGCCGTCGAGCAGATGACGGCGGCCGATCAGGGTCACGGTGCCGGCCGAGGCCGAGACCGGTTTGCCGCCGACCGTGCCCTGGAAGCGGCCGGACCGGTAGAGCTGGACGATGTAGTGGTCGGGACCGGCCTCGACGCGTCGGCGGTCCCGCTGGAGCCGCTGGGTCGAGAGCCGCGTGCGATGCGCTACGAGGTCGTCGATCGGGTACGCAATGTTGCTGCCGAACGGCAGCGGGGCGGATGGCGTGGCAGGACTAACCGCGTACATCGGCGCCAGGAGGGTGCGCCATCGCTCGAAGGCTTCCCCGGGTGGCAAGCCCGAGGTCGTCAGGAGGAAGTGCGGCAGACCCGGCTCAGCCGTCGTGTCGTCTGCACTCAAGGGGCCAGACCCATCGCCATCCGACCCGTGCGACGGAAGATGTTGAGCATTCGGCCCCTGGTGGGGCAACCTAAATGCGCGTGTGTGCTTCGCAGAGGGTGAAAGTGTCGCAAGCAGGGCGGATGACCGCTGGGGACGACATACAAATCTGCATCGATGGCAGGATCGGGTTGGGTCCGGTGCGCCCGCTGCGGATCTCCCCCGGTCAGCGACGGGTCGTACAGGTTGGACGATTCATTATCCGAGGGTTGATCCCCCGTACGGGATAACCCGCGCCGTCATCCCGGGGCGCCGCAGGCGAGCCCGGGATGACCGTGCATGGCAGCACGAGACGGTTCTTCAATTGAAGAAGACTGAGCCTTCTTTCAGCGAAAAGATCGAGTTTTCAACCTGTGTGACTCGTATCCGGCAAGCGATGGCCAGTCGTTTGCCGATCCGGAAACGGAAGCACCGTCCCCGGATCCGCCCCTTCGACTAACCCGATCCTGGCCTGAAACGATGATCCTGACGGATCACGCCCGTCCGTTCGCACGGACGACGCAACGGTGCCGTCTCACCGGCTTCGCCGTCACCCGTGGGGGTGTTGCCCCCGTCCCACCGGATGGTGCGACGGGGGCACGCGATGCTGGGCCGCGTCGATCAGGCCGCCATGGATCCGTAACGGCGGTGACCCTTCACGTCGTAGCGATCGAGCATCATCACCTTGTCCCAGACCCGCACGAAGTCCGCCACGAACCGCTGCTGGCCGTCGCGACCGGCATAGGCGTCCGCGATGTTGCGCAGCTGGGCGTTCGCCCCGAAGACGAGGTCGTTGCGCGTCGCCTCGAACCTCGCCTGCCCGGTCTCGCGGTCCTTGAGGACGAAGGACGTCCCGTCCGAATCGATCTTCTCCCAGACCAGGTTCGTGTCGGTCAGGGTCTGGAAGAAGTCCGTCGTCAGCACGCCCACCCGGTCGGTGAAGATGCCCTGGTTCGATCCGTCGTGGTTGGCGTTGAGGGCCCGTAGGCCGCCCGTCAGCACCACCCATTCCGGCGCGGTCAGCGTCAGCAGGTTGGCCTTGTCGAGGAACATCTCCTCCGGCGACAGGCGCGGTGCCATGTCCCTGAACCCGCCGTCGACGTAGTTGCGGAAGCCGTCGACGAGGGGCCTCAGCCACTCGAACATCTCGATGTCGGTGAGGTCCTGCGTGGTGTCGACCCGGCCGGGCGTGAACGGCACGCGCGTCTCGACGCCCGCGTCCCGGGCAGCCTTCTCGACGGCGGTACAACCGGCGAGCACGATGAGGTCGGCCAGCGAAACCTGCTTGCCGTCGCCGCGCCCGCCGTTGAACGTGGCCATGACGCCGCGCAGCGCCTCGACCACGGGTGCGGCCCGGCGGTTGACGGCCCAGTCCTTCTGCGGGGCGAGGGCCAGACGGCCGCCATTGGCGCCGCCGCGCTTGTCGCTGTCGCGATAGGTCGACGCCGCCGAGAAGGCGGTGAAGGCGAGGTCAGAGACCGAGACGCCCGTGGCCAGGATCGCTTGCTTCAGGGCGGCGATCTCGGCCTCCCCCACCGGGGCGTAGGCGGCATCGGGAATCGGATCCTGCCACAGCAGGCCGTCCTCAATCGTCACCTCCGGGCCGAGGTAGCGGTGCTTGGGGCCCATGTCGCGGTGGGTGAGCTTGTACCAGGCCTTGGAGAAGGCCTGCGTGAAGGCATCGAAGTCGGTGAGGAACTTCTCGCAGACCTTGCGGTACTCCGGGTCGACCTTGAGGGCGATGTCGGAGGTCATCATCATGAGCGGGTGCATCTGACCCGCGACGTGGGCGTCGGGGGTTTTGGGCGCATCCGGGTCCTTCGGGGTCCATTGCAGGGCGCCGGCCGGGCTCTTGGTCTGCTCCCACTCGAACTTGAAGAGGTTCTCCAGGTAGGCGTTGTCCCACTTGGTGGGATCGGGGGTCCAGCTGCCCTCGATGCCGTTGGTCATCGTGTCCTTGCCGGCACCCGTGCCCTTCGGGTTGTGCCAGCCGAGCCCCATCGCCTCCATCGGCGCCATCTCCGGCGGCGGTCCGATCTCCTTGGCGGGGGTCATGCCGTGGCTCTTGCCGAAGGCGTGGCCGCCGGCGATCAGCGCCACCGTCTCCTCGTCGTTCATGGCCATGCGGGTGAACGTCACCCGGATGTCGTTGGCCGAGCCCTGCGGATCCCCGTTCGCGTAGGGCCCCTCGGGGTTGACGTAGATCAGCGCCTGGTGAGAGGCGGCCAGCGGGTTCTCCAGGTCGTAGTCGGCGTCGCCGTTCTTGCCGCGCCAGCGCTGGTCGCGGTTGACCATCTCGTCGAAGCTCGACACCGCGCCCATCTCGACGACTTCGGGACCCCAGTAGGTGGCGTCGTCCGCCTCCCAGGCGTCGAGACGTCCGCCGGCGAACCCGTAGGTCGGCAGGCCCATGATCTCCAGGGCGCAATTGCCGGTGAGCACCATCAGGTCGGCCCAGGACAGGGCGTTGCCGTACTTGTGCTTGAGCGGCTGCAGGAGGCGGCGCGACTTGTCGGTGTTGCCGTTGTCCCACCAACTCGAGATCGGCGCGAACCGCTGCATCCCGGTGCCGGCTCCGCCCCGCCCGTCCGCGATGCGGTAGGTTCCGGCCGAGTGCCAGGCCATGCGGATCATCTGCGGGCCGTAATTGCCGTAATCGGACGGCCACCATGCCACCGACGACGTCAGGAACTGCTTGATGTCGCTCTTGAGCGCATCCAGGTCGATCGTCCGGAAGGCGTCGGCGTAGTCGAAATACGGCCCCAGCGGATCGGCCGCGAGCCCGTTCTGGTGCAGGAGCTCGACCCTGAGCCGGTGCGGATACCAGTTCTCCAAGGCGGGACGGCTGCCGAAGGCCCCGCCGACGCGGTCGCCTCCGAACGGGCACTGACCCGCCATCGGGTACGATTCGGTATTGGTTTTGTCGATCGTCGTCGTGTTCATCAAGATCCCCCTTGGCGCAGGACCGGCGTCACTGGACCCCTCGGTCCGCCGGGCTGTCGCCGACAGCAGCGATCGGCGTGCCGCTCTCACGACCGGCCGCGCAGGAACGATGCTGCATTGCAGGCGACATCAGTCGCCCGCCCCGAAAATCAAGGTGCCGGCGTCACCCATACGGGCACGCCGGCGGACCGCACGCCTAGGAAGACGCGTCTCACGATCGCGCGAGTCGATGGCGCGCAATCGAAGCGTCGGCCGCCATTCGGCCGATCGCCGTTGCCGACCGGCCGGACGACGGGCGTGGCGACGGTCATGACGCCGCGCAGCTGCCCGAGGCAAAAGCCGATTGGCCTCGGACCCGAGCGAACGCCCGAGCCTCCGGCGCGTTGAAGCGCGGCGGTGGCGACGGAGCCCCCCGGTGAGGTACGAGTCCGGCCCGATGAACAGCTTCGCCCATCCGGACCGCTCCGGCCTCGCCTCGGCCCTCCCGATCCGGCCGGCCGAGCGCAGCCGCAGGCCGTTCAAGATCGTGAGCTGGAATCTGCTCCGGCGCACCGGCGCGGCGGTGGACGACGTGGCCGCCCTGGTGGCCCAGGAGCAGCCGGACCTGCTGCTGATGCAGGAGGCGACCCGGGCGATCGGCTTCCTGCGCGACCGGATCGGCGGCCATTACGCCTGGGCGCCGCTTCCGGGGCGGATACACGGGCTCGCCATGTGGAGCCCGAAGCCGTTCGCGACGCCGCCCCGGGTGATCGAGCTCCCGGCCGGCGCCCTGGTGCACCGGGTCTGCCAAGTGCTCGATCTCGGCGAGTTCGGCGTCGCCAACGTCCACCTGTCGCACGGGCAGATGCTCAACCGCCGCCAGCTGCGCCGGATCGTCGGCGAATTGCCGCCGCGGGCCGCGGTGCTGGGCGATTACAACATCGTCGGGCCGGCGCTGATCCCGGGCTTTCGCGACGTCGGCCCGCGGAGGCCGACCCACGCGATGGTCGACGTGCTGCCGTTGCGGCTCGACCGCTGCCTCGCCCGCGGCCTGATCTGCCACGAGCACGCGGTGCTGCCGCGCGGGCCCTCGGACCACAAGCCGATCGTGGTCCACCTCGGGCCGGCGCCGGAGGCGCACGCCCCCGCGCGCTTCAAAGGTATGGCAGCAGCAGTCGCACGCCTGCGTCGCGCAGACGGGTCGGCAGGGCGCGGGCGGCGAGAGCCTCACGGCTGAGGCGTGCCTCCATCTTGCCGCGCATGAACGTGTCGAGCTGGGCCGCCAGATCCGCGTCGATGATCTCGACGTTCAACTCGAAATTGAGCCGGAAGCTGCGCATGTCCCAGTTCGCGCTGCCGACGAAGCACCAGACGTCGTCGACGACCATCGCCTTGGAGTGATCGAACGGCGGCTCGTCGAGCCAGACCCGCACGCCGGCCCGGAGCAGCGGGTCGAGATGCGCCCGGGTCGCCCAGTCGATGAACGGATGGTCGCTCACCCGCGGGATGATCAGGTCCACGGTGATGCCACGGGTCGCGGCCTGGGCGAGGGCGCCGGTCACCAGCTCGTCGGGCAGGAAGTACGGGGTGACGAACCGGACGGTCCGGCGGGCGCAGGCGAGCGCCTGGAGGATCACCTGCTCGATCTTCTCGACGTCGGCATCCGGCCCCGAGGTGACGACCCGGGCGACGCTGGTCCCGACCGGCGCCAGGTCGGCGACCCAGGGCTCGGAATCGAGGATCTCGCCGTCCACGAAGGCCCAGTCGGCCGCGAACGCCACGGCGAGTTGCTCGACCACCGGCCCCCGGAGCCGGTAATGCGTGTCGCGGATCGGGTGCTCCGGCTTCAGCGCCACGCGGTTCGGCTGTGAGATGTTCAGCCCGCCCGTGAAGGCGATGCGCCCGTCGATGATCAGCAGCTTCTTGTGCGAGCGCAGGTTGAGGAACGGCATCCGCCAGGGCAGGGCGGAGTGCATGAACAGGGCCGCCGGCACCCCGAGGCTGGTCAGGCGATGATAGACCGGCGCCCGGAAGTAGCCGCCGCCGATCCCGTCGATGATCACCCGGACCTTGACGCCGCGGGCCTGCGCCTCCGCCAGCGCCGTGCAGAATTCCCGGCCGACGGGATCGTCGCGGAAGATGTAGCTCGACAACCCGATGCTGGCCTTCGCCGCGCGGATCTCAGCCAGCATGGCCGGGTAACCGGCGTCGCCGTTGCGGAACATCTCGACGTGGTTGCCCGAGAAGGCCGGCAGGCCGGTGATGCGCCGGATCGCCCGGTCGAGGGGCCAGAGCGTCTCCGGCACCACGGCATCGTCGGTGTCGGGGAGGTTCGTCGCGTCGGAGGGTTTTGTGCGCAGCTTCCGGGCGCGGCGCGAGACGCGGTTGATGCCGAAGGTCAGGTAGAGGGCGGTGCCGAAAATGGGCGAGAGCCAGGCCAGCCCGATCCACCCGACCGCGACGCTGACCCGGCGCTTGCGCAGCAGGGCGTGCAGGGTGACGCCGAGCGCCAGGGCAATGCCGATGAGCGCCGCGACATCCGCCCGCAACAGGGCGGTGGATTGCAGCCATCGATACAGCGCGTCTTCCAAGGTCTCGGCATCCGGTTCGTGTCAGACGCCGCCGGATATAGCCGAAGGAAACGAGCGCGAGCGGATTTAATAGGCGCGCAGGGGCGGCAGCGCGCCGTTATCGGCGGCACCGAGGGGCCGGGCACACCGGTAGGGGCCGCTGCCGTCCAGCGCCGCGTACAGGATCCGGCCGCCATCCGCGATGCAGCGCGCCTTGGCCTCGGCATAGGGCCGGTGGAAGCTCCAGATCGTGATCATCGGCCCGACGGTGCCCAGGCAGACGCCGCCGAACAGCAGGGCCGCGGCCCAGGT
>NZ_VRVD01000191.1:0-7940 GCF_008040015.1 Methylobacterium sp. WL18
GGCCGAGCGTCAGCCCGATGGGGATCGCCGGCACCAGCAGGGCGGTCGCCCGCGCCCCCCGCAGCCGCGGGTCGAGGGCGCCGCGCGACAGGGCCAGGGCGGTGAGGATCGCCAGCCACGGCATCAGCGGCAGGACGTAATGGGGCAGCTTGGTCGGCACCGCCTCGAAGATCAGCCAGGCCGGCAGCACCGCCGCGATCAGGAACGCGACGGGGGGCTCGCGCCGGGCGCGCCAGGCGAGCGGCAGGCTCATCGCCGCGAAGGCCGCCCCCGGCCAGAAGGTCGCGAAGAACGCGAGCGCGTAGGCGCCCGGGGGCGCCCAGTGCCGCTCGGCGCCGCCGCCGACCTTGGCGAGCATGTCGTGACCCACCGCCTCCGCGTAGAAGGCGCCGCCGCTCTTCCAGGCGATGGCCGCGAACCACGGCGCCACTAAGAGCAGCGTCAGCGCCAGCCCCGCAGCAGGCTTCAGGGCGAGCAGCCAGCGGCCCGAGCGCGCCACCACCGACAGGATCAGCGTCGGCAGCACCACGAACAGCGGCACCATCGGCCCCTTGATCAGGATGCCGAGCGCCATCCCGAGCCAGAAGGCCGGGAAGACCGCGCGGCCCACGGTTCCGCCGGCCCGGTATGACAGCCACACCCGGGCGAGCGCCCCGAGGCTCGCGGTGGCGCAGGCGGCGAGCAAGGCGTCGGTCTTGGCGAGATGCGCCTCGGCGGTGAGCATCAGGCCGGCGCCGTACAAAGCTGCGGCGAGCAGGGCGAGCCGGCGGGGCAGGAACGCCAGGGCGGCCCAGTAGGCGAGCAGCACCGAGGCGGTGGCGCCGATCAGCGACGGGATCCGGTACAGGGCGATCTGCCGGCGGGCGTCGGGGATTCCGAGCGCCTCGCCCGCCGCCACCGCGGCGGCCTGCGCCCAGTAGATCCCGACCGGCTTCTTGTGCCGGGCCTCCCCCTGGAAGCGGATGTCGACGAGGTCGCCGCTCTCCAGCATCTGCTTCGAGGCCTGGGCGAAGCGCGGCTCGTCCCGGTCCATCGGCTGCAGCGAGATCTGCCCCGGCAGGAACAGCAGCAGACACAAAGCCAGCAGGGCCAGGACGGCGCGGCCATGGGTCAGGCTCAGCGCGTCGAGTCCGCGGCCGGTCCGGTCGACAGAGGCGAGGCGCGGGACGCCGTCGGCGGAGAGGCTCGTGCTCATGCCCGGCCGGTCAATCAGGATCGGACGGGAAGGTCAAATGCGCCGTCATCCCTCCGTCATCGCGTGCGACGACGGCGCGGGCCGTCAGGACGCCGCCCGCAACCGGGCGAAGCCGGCATCCAGATCGGCCTGGAGGTCGGCGACATCCTCCAGCCCGATATGGAAGCGCAGGGCCGGGCCGCCCGGGGCCCATTGGGTGGCGGTCCGGTAGCCGGCGCAGTCGAACGGGATCACCAGGCTCTCGAAGCCGCCCCAGGAAAACCCCATCCCGAACAGCTCGAGCCCGTCCAGCATGGCGGCGACCGCCGCCTCGGGCACCGGCTTGAGGATCACCCCGAACAGCCCGGAGGCG
This sequence comes from Methylobacterium sp. WL18, assembly GCF_008040015.1. Lineage (NCBI taxonomy): Bacteria > Pseudomonadati > Pseudomonadota > Alphaproteobacteria > Hyphomicrobiales > Methylobacteriaceae > Methylobacterium > Methylobacterium sp. WL18. The sequence goes on from NZ_VRVD01000191.1 coordinate 1,548, forward strand.
CCGGAAAAATCGCGCTTCCAGATCGCGTGGCCGGGATCCTCCGGCAGGCCGGGATGCAGCACCCGCAGCACCTCCGGCCGGGCCTGGAACCACCGGGCCATCTCCAGCCCGGCGCGGCCGTGCTCGCGCAGGCGCAGCGCCATGGTGCGCATGCCCCGGAGCGCCAGGAAGATGTCCTCGGCCCCGGCGCAGGGGGCGAGATGGTCGAAGGTGCGCCGCACCGCCGGGAAATACGCGGCGTTGGCGGAGGCCAGGCCGATCAGCAGGTCCGAGCCGCCGCTCAGGTACTTGGTCCCCGCCTCCACCGCGATGTCGACCCCGCGTTCATGGGGCGGGAACAGCAGCGGCGTCGCCCAGGTGTTGTCCATGATCACGCAGGCGCCCTGCGCATGCGCCACCTCGGCGATGGCCGGGACGTCTTGCATCTCAAAACTCTGCGAGCCGGGGGCCTCGACCAGCACCGCCTTGGTGTTCGGGCGCATCAGCTCCACGATCCCGGCGCCCACGGTCGGGTCGTAATAGGTGACCGCGACCCCGAACCGGGCCAGGACGCCGTCGCAGAACTGCCGGGTCGGGCGGTAGGCGGAATCGGTCACCAGCAGGTGGTCGCCGGCCGAGACCGCGGCCATCAGCGCGATGGTGAGCGCCGAGAGACCCGAGGGCGTCACCACCGTGCCGGCCGCGCCGGCGAGCTCGGTCCAGGCGTCGGTGAGCGAGTCCATCGTGGGCGTCGCCGAGGTGCCGTAATTGTAGCGCCCGCGCCGATGCTTGATTGCGTCGTAGGTCGGGTAGAGCACGGTCGAGCCGCGATAGATCGGCGTGTTGACGAAGCCGTGTTGCGCGCCCGGATCGCGGCCCGCGTGGACGAGACGCGTCGCCGCCCCGAATTTTGCCTTGGACTCGGGCTTGGGCGTCAGGGACATTGTGGCTCTGAGATCGCGTTGCGCTGCGACACACGAAGCCCGCAGGCCCGGGCGAGGTCAAGCCTGAGGCGCGAACCAGTTCGGACCGGATGCGGCTGAGAGTTTTCTCACCCGCCACAGAACGGCTCGGATTTCTTTGAAAATCCGTGACGCCTTCGCACCCCAAGTGCTCGGGCTGAGGGCGATACAGGCTAGCTTAGCGGACGCCGTTACATCGCCGCCCAGATCGTGCGCAGGTCCCCTCTCCCGTGCGGGAGAGGGACAGGGTGAGGGGGCAGGTCTTTCCGGAGAAGGCGCATGCCTCACTCCAACCCTCTCCCGCACAGGAGAGAGGGCATGTTGCGCCTCGTAACAGGAGTTGCCCCCACCCTATCTAGGCTGGAGCATATTGGGGAGAGCACCATCTTCGTCTGATGGCCCGTCATCAGGCCAGGAGCAACGCCGTGGATATGCTGACCTATCGGGGCTTCTCGGCTCGCGTCGAATGCGACGCCGAGGACGGGCTGTTCTTCGGCCGGATCGCCGGGATCAACGACGTCATCAGCTTCCACGGCGAGAGCAGGCCAGCGCTTGAAGCTGCGTTCCGCGACGCGGTCGACGAGTATGTGGTGCTGCGCCTGCTTGCCCCCATCGCTCACGGCGTCTCGGGTGGATCGGAGACCGCAGCCTCCTCGTAAGCTTGCATCCAGGCGGCGTGGTCTTCGGAGCCGTCCGGATAGGGACATTCGCTCGCGGGCTTGCCGTACAGCCGGGCGTTGCGCCCCTGGATGAACGGGCTGTCGCTCGCGGTGGCCTGCACGTTGGTCAATATCGCCTCCCGAACATTGGCACCCACTCCGCCGATTTGGGGTGGGCTTCGTTAACGGGCCGGCGGGTAATCTGTTGCCGTCTCAAGTCGCGTTCCGGGTCGTCTGCGTGCGTATCCTGCGTTCCCTCTTCGGCGGCGTCCTCGTGCTGGTCTCGACGGCGATCGTCGCCTTCGTCAGTGCCGACCGGATCGCCCATCTGGCGCCCCCGGCCGTGGTGCGCGCCGCCCAGGCCGAGCCCTCGGCCACCGGGTCGCTTCCGCTGCCGGTCAAGGCTGCGCCCGCGCCGAAGGCGGCCGTGCCCAGCATCCCGAACGGGTTCGATACCGAGCGGCTCAACGCCCTGATGCGCGGCGACCCGATCCTGCCGCGCCGCTGAGCGCGTTCGGGGCTGCGCGCCCCGAAACCCCCGCCAAAGGGCTGAGCCCTTTGGGAACCCGTCAGCGAGCCGTGCGGAACACCTGCAGGTCGAGGTCGCGGACCTTCTTGCGCAGGGTGTTGCGGTTGACACCCAGCAGCTCCGCCGCACGGATCTGGTTGCCCCGCGTGGCGGCGAGCGCCGCACCGATCAACGGGCCTTCGATCTCCCGCAGGATCCGATGATAGAGGCCGGGCGGCGGCAGCGTGTCCCGGTAGCCGGAGAAGTAGTCCGACAGGTGGCGCTCCACCGCGCTGGACAGGGTCTCTGATTCGCCGTTGGCCTTGCGGGCGCTGCCGTTGGCCGAGGCCGGGGCGGCGAGCGGCAGGGTGTCGAGCTCGGCCTCGATCACCGGGCCGGTGATCGTCTCCTGCGGGTACAGGGCGGCGAGCCGCCGGACCAGGTTCTCGAGTTCGCGGACGTTGCCCGGCCAGCGGTAGCGCTTGAGCCGCTCCATGGCGTCGCCGTCGAGCGACTTGCGGGTCAGGCCCTCGCGCTCGACCAGCACGAAGAAGTGGCGGATCAGGTCCGGCACGTCCTCGGACCGCTCCCGTAGCGCGGGCAGCCGCAGCGGCACGACGTTGAGCCGGAAGAACAGATCTTCGCGGAAGATTCCCTGCTGGATCGAGATCCGCAGGTCCTTGTTGGTCGCCGCGATGATCCGGACGTTGGTCTTGATCGGCAACCGGCCGCCGACCGTGGTGTACTCGCCCTGCTGGAGCACGCGCAGGAGCCGGGTCTGGGCCTCCATCGGCATGTCGCCGATCTCGTCGAGGAACAGGGTGCCGCCCTCGGCCTGCTCGAACCGGCCGGCCGAGCGCTGGAGGGCGCCCGTGAAGGCGCCCTTCTCGTGCCCGAACAGCTCGGACTCGATCAGGTCGCGCGGGATCGCGGCCATGTTGACCGGCACGAACGGGCCGGTGCGGCGGCGGCCGTAATCGTGCAGCGCCCGGGCGACCAGCTCCTTGCCGGTGCCGGACTCGCCGGTGATCATCACGGTGAGGTCGGTGGGCATCAGCCGGGCGAGCGCCCGGTAGATCTCCTGCATGGCGGGCGAGCGCCCGACCAGCGGGATGTCCTCGTTGTCGGGGGGCGCGCCGGCCGCAGGCGCTCCCCGGGGACGCGACAATGCGCGGCCCACGATGGCGATCAGCTCCTTCAGGTCGAAGGGTTTCGGCAGATACTCGTAGGCCCCGCGCTCGGAGGCGCGGATCGCCGTCATGAACGTGTTCTGCGCGCTCATGACGATGATCGGCAGTTCCGGCCGCACCCGCTTGATGCGGGGCAGCAGGTCGAACACGTTCTCGTCGGGCATCACCACGTCGGTGATGACGAGGTCGCCCTCGCCCTGCGCGACCCAGCGCCAGAGGGTCGCGCAATTGCCCGTCGAGCGGACTTCGTAGCCCGCCCGGGACAGTGCCTGGTTCAGCACCGTGCGGATGGCGGCGTCGTCGTCGGCGACGATGATGTGGCCGTTCGGCATGACTCTCTACTCAGACGTCCGGCCGGGCGGCCGAAACACAAGACGATTTCAAGGGTCGACCGACGATTCGCGCCCGTCGCGGGCGCTCGACATCGGCAGAAGAATGCGGAACGTCGTACGGCGGGGGGCGGGATCGCACTCGACGATGCCGCCGTGGTCGCCCACGATCTTGGCAACCAATGCAAGTCCGAGGCCGGAGCCCTGCGACTTGGTGGTCACGAACGGGTCGAACAGGTCCGGAAGCAGGTCGGCCGAGATACCCGGGCCGTTGTCGCGGATCGCGACCTCGATCGGCAGGCTGACCCGCTCGCGCGAGCCCGGCACCTGCAGGCGCAGGCCGGTGCGGAACGCGGTGGACAGGGTGATCTCGCCCTCGACCGCGTCCGGTCCGATCGCCTCGGCGGCGTTCTTCACCAGGTTCAGGATCACCTGGATCAACTGGTCGCGGCTGCCGAGCACCGGGGGCAGGGACGGATCGTAGGTCTCGACGAAGCGGATATGGCGCGCGAACCCCGACTGCGCCGAGCGCTTCACCTGGTCGAGCACCCCGTGGACGTTGACCGCGCCGCGGTCGGCCGGGCGCTCGTCGCCGAACAGCTCCATCCGCTCGACGATGCGCACGATCCGGTCGGATTCGTCGCAGATCAGCCGGGTGAGCATCCGGTCCTCCTCGCCGCCGGTGCCCTCCAGAAGCTGCGCGGCGCCGCGGATGCCGGCGAGCGGGTTCTTGATCTCGTGGGCCAGCATCGCACCGAGCGCCACCATCGAGCGGGCGGCGCCGCGATGGGTGAGCTGGCGGTTCATCTTGTCCGCGATGGTGCGCTCCTGGAGCATCATCACCACGGCGTCGTCGTCGTCGGCGAGCGGCGTGGCGAACACGTCGACGCTACGCTCCAGACCGAGGCGGGGCTGGGTCAGCTCGACCCGGTACTCGCTGACGCTGGCCCGGCGGCGCCGGACGTCGGCCACGAGCGCGATGATCGGCGACGCGAACGGGATGATGTCGCGCAGGCGACGCCGCTGCATCAGGCGCGCGGAATAGTCGAAGAAGGCCTCCGCGGCGTGGTTGCAGTGGAGGATCCGCTCGTCGCCCCCGATGGTCAGGACCGGCAGCGGCAGGGCGTTGAGCACGGCCTCCCCGGACATGGCGCGCCGGCCGCCGGGCTCCTGCGGAAAGGCGTCCTCGGTCACGCGGCCTCCCGGATGATCTCGGCCGCCCCGAAGGCGCGCGCCAGAAGGGCCAGCGCCACCTCGGGATCGGTGGTGGTGAGGAGGGCGGCGCGCTCGGCCGGCTCCAGCGCCCCGCCGGTCTCGGCATAGGCGGCGAGGTGCTTGCGGGCGTGGCGCACGCCCATGTGGCGGCCGTAGAGCGACAGCAGCCCGGCGTAATGCGAAACCGCCATCCCGGCCAGTTCAGACCGCGAGGGCGGATCCGCCGGCCGGCCGGCCAGCGCCGCCGGGGTGATGATCGGGCGCTGGCGAGGTCGACCACGTCGCCGTTGGCGATCACCGGGATCGACACCGCCTCGACCACGGGGCGGATCGCGGCCCAGTCGGCGACGCCCTTGTAGAATTGCTGCCGGGTCCGCCCGTGGACCGTGACGGCGTTGAGCCCGAGCCGCTCGGCCCGGGTCGCCAGATCGACGGCGTTGCGGGTCGCGTCGTCCCAGCCGAGCCGCATCTTGACGGTGACCGGCACCGACACCGCGCCGCGCACGGCCGCGAGCAGCCTTTCGGCATGGTCGAGGTCGCGCATCAGCGCCGAGCCCGACGCGATTCCGGTGACGATCTTGGCCGGGCAGCCCATGTTCACGTCGATCACGTCGGCGCCGCCGGCCTCCGCGAGGCGTGCGGCCTCGGCCATGGGCTCCGCCTCGCAGCCCGCCAGCTGGACCACGTGCAGGTCGACCCCGGAGCCGTCGGCCCGCAGGGTCGCCTCGTTGGCGCCGCGGGCGAACTCCCGCGCCGCCACCATCTCGGACACCACCGCGTCCGCGCCGCAGCGCCGGGCGATCCGACGCATGTGCAGGTCGGTGACCCCTGACAGGGGCGCGAGCAGGCAGAGCGGGGCGGGGGAATCCTCCCCGCGATCCGGACGTCCACGGCGCAGCGCGCTTAAATAATGATCAGTCGCCATTCTGCACAACAATGAGGCAAGGGCGATCCGCTGGCAAGCGGGTGCCGCGCGTTGATTTCGGGCCCTCCCCCGCTTAAACGACGGGCACCCTCAACGGCAGAGGTTCGGCAGCACGGCTGGCCCGCGCGCCCGCTGCCGTCCTCTCCCCGGATCCGACGAGTTCGCCGCCCATGCCCGCCACCGGCACGCCTGCCACCGGACCCGCGGATGCGGAGTCCGGCGTCGCCGCGGTGGTCGTGGCGGCCGGCCGCGGCATCCGCATCGGCGGCAGTACGCCCAAGCAGTACCGCAGGGTCGGCGGCCAGGCGGTCCTGACCCGGACGCTGGCGGCGCTGGCCGCCCAGGACACGATCGACCGGATCCAGCCGGTAATCGCCGCCGACGCCGCAGACTTCTTCCTCAGCTGCCTGGACGAACTCGCCCCCGGTCTTCGGGAAAAAATCGTCGCCCCCGTCGAGGGCGGTGCGACGCGCCAGCTCTCGGTGCGCGCCGGCCTCGAGGCGCTGGCCAAGCTCGGAGCGCCGGAGATCGTGCTGGTGCACGACGCAGCCCGCCCCTACGTCGATGCGGCCTTGATCGCCCGGGCGATCGCGGCCGGCCGCGACCACGGCGCCGCGGTGCCCGGC
>NZ_VRVD01000192.1:0-7932 GCF_008040015.1 Methylobacterium sp. WL18
GCCCGCGGCGCCGGCCGGCCCGGCAAGGCCCGAGGCCGCCAGCACCAGAGCTGCCGCCCGGCACCGTCGCCACCCCGCCGTCGTCCGGATCATCGACCGCCTCCCGGATCGCTCATGCTGCCGGATCGACCATGCCCCGGAACGCCGGCGCACGCACCGCGCGGTTGGCCTGTCCGGGCGTTGATGCTATGGGAATCGCGGTCGTCTCCGTAGCTCAGCTGGACAGAGCACAGGTTTCCTAAACGGTCACAATTGGGCGTCGCGCCGGGAAACCACGCGACGGATCCGCTCAAAGTCGGGGAAAGCTTCCGGCGCCGGGACACCGGCGTCCTGCCGATCCCGAGCCAAGCCCGCCCGGCGCACACGCGTCGGCGGGAAGGTGTAGAGACTAGACGGGCGGCACCTAACGGCCGGGCGCGAGCGCCGGCCCACGGTGAAGGGATAGTCCAGGCCACGAACGCGGCTCTCCGGGGGCGCGGCGGCGAAAGCCGAAGTGGTATGAAACCTGGGGTCGCAGGTTCGAGCCCTGCCGGGGACACCAGAATCCAGGTTGCGGACGTGTGTCCGGCGTTGAGCGAAAACGTTTACCGCGATCGTCGCCTGCCGGTGACACGGACTCGCTATGCGGTTAAGCTTCGCCGCCCGAAAATCGCGGCAGGAGTGGGCAAGTTCTACATGGCGGGTCAGAAAACCGATCAGCGTGACGTGTATGTCGGTCAACGCATCGCCGAGCAGCGCCGGAAGGCGTCGCTGACGCAGCGCCGCGTCGCGCAGAGTTTCGGGATGTCGGCGGCGCAGTTGCAGAAGTACGAGAAGGGCACCAACCGGATCAGTGCCGTCCATCTCGACATCTTCTCCCGGATGACCGGGGTGCCGATGGATTACTTCTTCAAGGGCATGCCGCGGAACGACGACTTCACGGCGCCGGGCTTCTCCGAGCCGGAGCAGGCCCCCCTGAGCGAGGGCGGCGGCCTCCAGGGCCTGGCCGAGATCGTCGGGCGCCACATCACCGATCATTTCAGCGAGGAAGCCCGCCGGGACGTCGCCGCCGCGATCCGCGCGCTGGACCACAAGCTCAACGGCTGATTGCTGAGCCGTCGAAGAAACGGGCGTTTTTTCACCCGTTTCGTACGTTATAGCGGATCTGTTCGGCGATCCGCCTTGACCGCCCCCTGACCCGGTGCGAGAACCCCGACCCCATAAGGGTCGAACGCCGCGATCGCGACGGCGTACCCGTGATCGGGATCCGTCCAGATGCCGCGTTCCAACTACCTGTTCACCAGTGAGTCGGTCTCCGAGGGCCATCCCGACAAGGTCAGCGACCGCATCTCCGATACGGTGGTGGACGCCTACATCGCGGCGATGCCGGAGGCCCGGCTCGGAGTCGAGACCCTGACCACCACGAACCGCGTCGTCATCGCGGGCGAGGTGCGCGGCCCGGATTCGGTGACCTTCGAGAACCTCGAGGAGCTGACCCGCCAGGCCGTGAAGGACATCGGCTACGAGCAGGACGGCTTCCACTGGAAGAACAACGAGGTCGCGATCTACCTCCACGCCCAGTCCGCCGACATCGCCCAGGGCGTCGACGCGGCCGGCAACAAGGACGAAGGCGCGGGCGACCAGGGCATCATGTTCGGCTACGCCGCCGACGAGACCCCGGAGCTGATGCCGGCGCCGCTGTTCTACGCCCACAAGATCCTCAAGGACCTCGCCGACGCCCGCAAGAAGGGCGAGGGCGATGCCGGCAAGCTCGGCCCCGACGCCAAGAGCCAGGTCACGGTCCGCTACGAGAACGGCCGACCGGTGGAGGCGACCCAGATCGTGCTCTCCACCCAGCACCTCGACGAGTCCCTGGATTCGGCGGACGTGCGCGCCATCGTCGAGCCCTACATCCGGGCCGCCCTGCCGCAGGGCTGGGTCAACGAGGGCACCGTCTGGCACGTCAACCCGACCGGCAAGTTCGTGATCGGCGGTCCGGACGGCGATTGCGGCCTCACCGGCCGCAAGATCATCGTCGACACCTACGGCGGCGCGGCCCCGCACGGCGGCGGCGCCTTCTCGGGCAAGGATCCGACCAAGGTCGACCGCTCGGCGGCCTATGCGGCCCGCTACCTCGCCAAGAACGTGGTCGCGGCCGGGCTGGCGCGGCGCGCCACGATCCAGCTCGCCTACGCGATCGGCGTCTCCAAGCCGCTGTCGATCTACGTCGACCTGCACGGCACCGGCCAGGTCGACGAGGCCAAGCTCGAATCCGTCCTGATGGACGCCATGGACCTGTCGCCCCGCGGCATCCGCACGGCGCTCGGCCTGAACAAGCCGATCTACGCCCGCACCGCGGCCTACGGCCATTTCGGCCGCGCCCCCGAGGCCGATGGCGGCTTCTCGTGGGAGCGCACCGACCTCGCCCAGAAGCTGAAGTCGGCCCTGTCGTAAGGCGCGGCCCCCGCGCCAGCGCCGTACCGCCCGCCAGCGCGCCGTCCCCCATCCGGGACGGCGCGCTGGCGTTTTCGTGAGTCCCGGTTTCGAAAGGTCTTGGACCTTTCGCGGGTCCAGGGCAGAGCCCTGCTGCGGGGTCGCGAGCCCCTGGAACTCCGTCCCCGCCCGGTGCGCGGACGCCGTGTTGGTAAGCGATGTCTGACCTGAACGGACGGCCCGGTCACGAGGCCGACGAGCCGGAGCGCGCCTTCTTCGGGCGGCGCAAGGGCAAGCGCCTGCGCGGCCTGCAGGAGCGGCGCCTCGCCGAGCTTCTGCCGGCGCTCCGCGTCGATCTCCCGCCGGACGATGGCCCGCTCGATCCGCGCACGCTGTTCCCGGCCCTCGGCGGCGGGCCCGAGGCGGTCTGGCTGGAGATCGGCTTCGGCGGCGGCGAGCACCTCGCCGCCCAGGCCGAGGCGCATCCCGGGATCGGGATCATCGGCGCGGAGCCGTTCGTCAACGGCGTGGTCAAGCTGCTGGCCGCGATTGAGGCGCGGTCCCTGCGCAACGTGCGCATCCGCGACGAGGACGTCACCGCCCTGCTGGCGCGCCTGCCGGACGCCTGCCTGGACCGGGTCTACCTGCTCTATCCCGATCCCTGGCCGAAGCGCCGCCAGCGCAAGCGCCGCTTCGTGTCGGATTCCTCGCTGGCCGAGATCGGCCGCGTCCTGAAGGATGGCGGGCTGTTCCGCTTCGCCAGCGACATCGACGACTACGCCGGCTGGACCCTGGTCCGGGCCGCCCGCTGCCCGGTCCTGACCTGGACGGCGTCGGGCGCGCGCGACTGGACCCGGCCGTTCCCGGGCTGGCCCGGGACCCGCTACGAGGCGAAGGCGCTGGCGGCGGGGCGGCGCCCGACCTATCTGGAGTTCGCCCGCCGGCCGCGCTGAGCGGACGGGTCGCCGCAGCCGGGCGGGACGCCTTGCCACGGCCACGCTCGGGCGCCATCCTGCGGCGCCTTCGCGGTCGGGACCGCGGCAGGGGGGCATCTCGTGCGGGAGCGCGCCGCGGCGCGGTCGAGGGTTTTTCCGAGTGGGCGAGAGCGTGGGTCAAGACCCGGCGGCGGACGACCCGTATCGCGCGGGCTTCGACGATGCCGCGATCGGCCTCGTCGTGCTCTCAGTGGACGCGGCGGCGATCGTCGCGGCATCGGATGGCGTCGGCGCGCTCATGCCTCGAACCGCGGCGCAGCCTCGACCTCGTCGGGGAGCGGAAAGCCCGCTACCAGGTCCGCGGCGGAGGCCAGGACGCGCAGGTTCAACGTGATCGGCAGCACCCAGGCCGGATCGATCGCCAGGCCGAGGAGCGGCGCGGCCACTGCCGCGTAGGCGTCCGGGTCGAACGGAGGGGGTGTCTCAGGCATCGCGTTCCTCACACCGGTATTCAGGATGGGCCGGCTTCCGGGCGGTGCAGGCATCGTGCCGAGTTGTTGGCCGAGCCCGGATGTCTACGCGATGCACAAACACCAGGCACTTGTTGCGATTACCTGAGTGCAATTCCAGGCCATGACGAGCGATGCCTATTTGTTGAGCAGTTCATCCCAGCGCGATCGTAAGAGGGGCGATCGGTGCGAAGCTGCAATCCGCGTCGGTACCGTCCTCGTGGACCAGCATGGCGAAGCGGCCCGGCTTTTCGAGCGTCATCATGTGCGCGTGCCAGGTCCCCGCGCGGTAATTGATTCCGACATGGCCCGGCACGCGGAAACTCTCGATCCGGGATTCGTCGGGGCGGCCGTCGCGATCGGGGGCCACGATGACGGCGTAGGCATCCGCCGAGAGCGGCAGGAAGGCCTGGTTGGAATGCAGGTGCCGCTCGAGGCGACGCACCGGCATCAGGCCGGCCATCGGCTCGCTCAGCACCAGCGCGAGGTTGGCGCGCGCCGCCTGCCGCGTGTTCTGCATCCGCCCGGCCTGGTCCTGACGGGGTGGGGTGGCGGGATCATCCAGGACCTCGCCGTAGGGGGCGAACGCCTCGGCGGTGATATCGGACAGGATCAGGGTGCGCATCACAGCTCCTCGCGCCCACGTGTCCGCCCCGGGGCACGACGCGGCAGGACTCCACCATCAAGCGGGCCGAAACGGAAGATGCGCCACCGGGAAGCCCATGGCGAGTCGCGGAAGACTCCGCCTGCGGGGGAGCGGGAGGCCCTGCCCCGCCGGTCGGCGGCAATCGTGGCGATCACCCGGTCTTGTCGGTTCGGCGGGCGCGACCTACCTGTCTCGCATTAGATCGAGCCTGCGGCTCGTCCCACCCGGCAACCGACGAAACTCCGTTCGAGATCGTTGTGTCCCATCGTCGGTTTGAGGCTTTTGGGCATCGCCCGGACAAACTTTTACAGAGTTCACCTCGATTGTCGTTTTACCGGCGCCCTCGGTACGCCGACGCGATTGCGTCCTCAGGGGAGCAGGGTTTAAGGGCTGTCCCGTTTTTTCAGACATGGCCCGACCCGAGCGCTCCCGCGTGAGCCGAGCGCTTGGGTCGGACCATCGGCAGCGCCGATGGATCGGTGCGGTTCCGGGGCCCGGGGACGGTTCCGGAACCCGTAGTCTCAGTACGTGGCCGGTTCAGCCGGTCGTCCCCGCGACACGCGTGACGTACCCAACCGAGAAAGGTCAGATGAGCGCATTCGACTACCGGAATTTCGACGACCGCCGCCAGCATTCGCAGAGCGCCAAGGCTGCCCTGCTGGCCAAGTTCAAGGCACGCCCGCCGGTCGACGATCCTGAAGTGATCGCCAAGGCGAAGGCCCGGGCCGAGATCGCCCAGGCCCGTGAGGAGCGCGCGCGCGAGCGCGAGGCCGCCCGGATCGCCGCCGAGCGGAAGGCTGCCGAGGAGAAGCGTCTGCGCGAGGAGGCCGAACTCGCTGCGCGGCTCGCCCGCGAGGCCGCCGAACTCGCTGCCGCGCAAGAGCGCAAGTCTGCCGAACTCGAATTGAAGAAGGCCCAGCGCGACGCCCGCTACGCCGCCCGCAAGGCCAAAGCAAAGCGCTGACCCGCGTCGCCGGACGCGGGCTGCGTCCGTAGAGCGCTCGAACGCCGTCCGCCCCCCAAGGCGGGCGGCGTTGCCGTGTTCGAGGAAGAAGCGCTCCGTCGGACCGCTCGCCCCCGGGGGGCGACGCGGAGCCCGACAGCGCGCCGGTTCAACCGCCGGTCCAGTGGCGCAATCGCTCGTCCGAGCCGCGTCGGTCGGATGCCCGGCAACCTTCACGCGCCGATCCGTGTTGAAAGCCGCCGTCGTCAAGCGCATGCGCGGGATGACCGGGTGCCCTTGAGCATGACGCGAATGGCGAGGAAGCGATGCGGTCTCGAACCCTGTTGGCGGCGCTGCCGCTCGTCCTCCTGGGATCGGGCCATGCCTCGGCACAGGATCCATCCACCGTCACCGCTTGCGACACGCTGATCGCCACCCGCCGGATCGATGCCGCGACCGGGCCGGCCCGCGAGGCGCCGGAACCGGGGTGCCGCCGGATCCCACGGGCCGATATCGGCCCTGTGGAGCAGCGGGCGCTGATCGGTGGCGCGCCCTACGAGTGCATGACGATCACGGGGTCCGGCCGCTGCCTGTGGGTCGTGCCCTGACGCATGGCACGCAGACCGCGCCCGGATCGCAGGCAGTGCTGTCTTACGGCGTCGTCGCCGGAACCAGCAGTCTGACGAAGCTTCACGGAAGGACAATCCGCACTATCTCGGCGGTTCTGTCCAACGAGGAACACGCTCCGGTATGTTGAGTATCCAAGCCAGGATGCGGGTCCCCGCATGGGTTTCGGCTGCGGTTCTGACGACGATCCTCGGTGGTGCGGCGGCCAGGGCCGAACCGCCGATCAAAAGCCCGGAAGACGCGGCCTGCCGCAACGAGGCGCGCGCGAAGGTGTTCTCGGCACCCAATCCCCAGGGCCTGGAACTGGAGGATGTCGGCCGGCAGATCTACTTCGCCTGCATGGCCCGAACGACCCAGGCGGCCGCCCAACCGCCGAAGCGCACCGGCAAACGCAAGCATCATCACAGGCGGCGCTGACGCGTTGCCGCGGGTTCAGGCGTCGAGCGGCGCGCCGATCCGCGCACGGAGTTCATGACGCAGGGCTTCGTTGCCACCCTCCGCGTTGAGCGCCGACATCAGGCGCAGCAGATGGCTGAGCGGGGTCGACCGGCAGGCGATCGCCTCGGCGATCTGCTCCGGCAGGGGCTTGGCCGCCGGCACGAAACGCGGTGCGGGGCTGGACTGGTGAGTCTGGGGCATGCGCGGGGCTCGTGCTTGGAGACGTTCCAGATGGCGGCCGGGTGGCTACGCCTTCCCGCCCCATCGCGCCAGCCCCATTCGCACTTTTACGTAGCCGGCATCACGCTCCGTCACCGCACTGCAACACAGGAAGCGGGAAACCGTGGAGAGCTGGCGCGGCCCCGACGATTTCGCTTGCTTCCGTCGCGGCTCAACCCTTCGCGAGCGGCGACGACTCGAATCCGTCGAGGAGATCCTGCGGGTCGCGATAGATCGCGATGCAGCCCGCGGCCGACAGGTCGGCCTCCGGAAAGCCTCCGCACAGCAGGCCGACGGTGCGCAGGCCGGCCTTCGAAGCCGCCTCGGCATCGTAGGGCGTGTCGCCGACCACGATCATGTCGTCCTTGCCGAGACCTTCGAGCTTCTTCACCGCGGCTTCGAAGATGTCGGGATGTGGCTTCGAGCGATCCGCGTCGTCGGAACTGGTGGCGACGTCGACGAGGTCGGCGATGCCGAGGATTTCTTGGTAGCGCTCGACTTCGGGGCCTTTGCCCGACGAGGCCAGCGCGATCTTCAGGCCGGCCTCATGCAGCCGCTCGAATAACGGCCGGACCGCCGGGAACGGCCGGACCTCCGGGAGATACTTTTTCTTGAAGAGATCCGACCGGAACCCCTCGATTTCCTTGCCCTCGCGTTCGATGCGCTCGGCCGGAAGGAATTCCGGCATCAGCTCGTCGCCACCTTTGCCGATCTGGCTGCGGACCTTGGCCTCGTCGGTCTCGACGCCGAAATGGGCGAACGCCTCGACCCAGGCGCGGGCATGCAGATCGACGCTGTCGAGCAGGGTCCCGTCGATGTCGAAGATCACGGCGCGCATCGCGGCCTCCCGTTGCGGCGCACGGCGTACGCGTCAGGCCGAACAACGATGCCGGGGCCGGCCTGTTCCGGAAGGCAGAAACGGCAGGAGCCCGCCCCTCGGTGAAGGGGCGGGCTCCTGAATCTGCAGTTTGAGGGCGCCGAAAGGCGCCGTCAGCTCAGTGCATCGAGGCCGGAGCGCGGGCCGGCTTGGCCTTGGCGGCGAGGCCGGCGGTCACGGCAGCCTTCGAAGCCTTGGCGGTCTTCGCGGCGACCGGCTTGGCCAGGGCGACCTTGGGCGTCACGGCCTTGGCGGCGGCCTTCGCCGGAGCCTTCGGAGCGGTGGCCTTGGCCGTGGTGGCAGTTTTGGCGGACGCGGCCTTCGGC
>NZ_VRVD01000193.1:0-7929 GCF_008040015.1 Methylobacterium sp. WL18
TTTTTTTCAAGCCCAACACGGCAAACGCGATGCATCGTAGTCACGGGGGCCCGGTGTTGTGTATAAGTCCCAGCTGACGGGCGGCGCCCCCCGGCCTCAGTACCGCGGCAGGGCGTTGGCCGGGCCGCCGGCATGCGGGCCGGCGTAGCGATAGGCGAAGGCCCGCGCGGACGGGGTCCGATCCTGCTGCATCAGGTTCCCGTTGCCGACCCAGCCCGAATAGGCGGAGGCCGGGTATGGCGAATGCTTCGAGTCCAGCCCCTGCGCCAGGGCCGGCGTGGCCGCGGCGGCGAACAGGGCGGCGGCGGCGAGCATGCGACTATTCATGACGATCTCCTCGTGTCTGCGTCTGACTGCGACGGGAAGTGATCCGGTCAACCGTGTCGGGTGAGGAAGATCGTCGGTGCGGCGGTCTTGATCGCTCGGGCTTTGCTTGGCCGAATGTGACCTCTCAACGTGGATACTCTGCCGCCGGTTCGACCGATGCCGTGCGCTGGCGCACGAGAGGGATCGGATTTGTTGGGAATGCCGGGCTTCGGCTGGATTGATCGACCCGCCCTTTCCGGAATCGAGCAGTGGGTCGATGCATAAGCATCGGTGACTCTCGGTTAACCTGTTGCTATAATCTCAGATTACGAGCGACTTTTTTACGATGCCTGATGGCCCCTACATCGAACAAATCGATCATCATGTTCAAAATAAATACCATGCGCAAATTTGCACGTTTATTATGATCAAGTACTTAGCCCAAAAATTTGTGTTCCTCCTCGGATTGTTTGCAACCTTGATGGCCTCGCATAGCGCGGCTGCACAAACTTGGACGCTCAAGGAGCCGAAGACCTCCGGATGGAGGAACGATACGCTGAGCACGCTCGCCACAGACCTTCACAACGAGGCCGTCACGGCGTTTCTGGTCGTTCAAGACGGCAGCATCGTCGGCGCTTGGGGTGACACGTCGCGCAAGGTCAATGTTGCGTCCATTCGAAAAAGTCTGCTGAGCGCCCTGTACGGAAGCCTTGTCGCGGACGGAAAGATCAGCCTGACGCAGACGCTCGCCGAACTCGGCATCGACGACGAGCCGGCGCTGACCGTCGCCGAAAAACGCGCGACGGTGCGGGATCTCCTGATGTCGCGATCCGGCGTCTATCACGCGGCCGCGTATGAAACCGCCGACATGCGTCGCAAGCGTCCCCCACGTGGCAGCCACGCTCCAGGGGCGTTCTGGTACTACAACAACTGGGATTTCAACGCCCTCGGCTCAATCTATCGCCAGGCCGCAGGCGAGACCATCTTCGACGGCTTCGCCAAGCGCATCGCCGCCCCCATCGGAATGGAAGACTTTTCCGCCTCGGACGGGCGCTCCGTCGGCGCGCCGACATCCCGGCACCCGGCATACCGGTTCGATCTCACCGCCCGCGACTTGGCACGTTTCGGCCAGCTCATCCTCGACGGCGGCCGATGGAAGGATAGGCCAGTCATCCCCGCGTCTTGGGTCAAGAATTCGACGAGCATTCATTCAGGCACCGATCATGACCCACTGGGCTACGGCTACCTCTGGTGGATCCTCCCCGAGGATCGCTTTGGTCCCGGTGCGGCGTTGGCGTCCGGTTACGGCGGGCAGAAACTCGCGATCATACCGGCCAAACATCTCGTCGTGGTGCAATTGATCGTGACGCGGGACGGTCCCCACCGCGATCGAACCAGCCAATTCCTTGACCGGTTGAGCCGTCTGATGGCTGCGGCTCCATGATAACTCCGGTCGGAGGACACCACACCCTGACGCGCCGCGCGCGCCTAGGAGCGGGGATGCGTCGCGCGGGGAAGCGTGCCACAGACCGCCCCGCAATGGATGCCCCGTGAGCGGGTATGAACCGGATCGCGCCAGGAACCCTGCCATGCGGTTGATCGTCGGCCTCGGAAACCCGGGTTCGCGCTACGCGAACAACCGGCACAATATCGGTTTCCTGGCCATCGACGCGATCGCCCGCCAGCACCGGGCGAGCCCGTTCCGGCACCGCTTCCAGGGCGAGGCTGCCGAGGTCGTGCTGGGCACCGAGCGGGCGATCCTGCTCAAGCCCTCGACCTTCATGAACGAGTCCGGGCGCTCGGTCTCGGAGGCGCAGCGCTTCTACAAGATCCCCTTGAGCGACGTGATCGTGCTGCACGACGAACTCGACCTCGCCCCGGCCAAGCTCCGGGTGAAGCTGGGCGGCGGCAATGCCGGCCATAACGGCCTGCGCTCGATCACCGCCCAATGCGGCAACGACTACCGCCGGGTGCGGCTCGGCATCGGCCATCCCGGCGACAAGGCGCAGGTGCACGCCTACGTGCTCAACGATTTCGGCAAAGCCGAATTGCCCTGGGTCGAGGATCTCTGCCACGCGGTGGCCGACCACGTCGGCCTGCTGGCGGCGGGCGAGGATGCGAGCTTCCAGAACAAGGTCCATCTCGCCATGGCCGGCCGGGGCTGGGACGCGGTGAAGACGCTGGGTTCCAAAAATTGACACGAAAACACGAGGACACGATATAGGCGGCGGAGGCTGCGATGAAGAACGTCACCGTGACGATGAGCGAGGCCCTGCTGCAGCGGGCGCGTGTCGCCGCCGCGCGCGACGGCAAGAGCCTGTCGCGGTTCGTCGCCGAAGCCGTCGAGCAGCGCGTCGGCCGGCCGCTGACGCAGCGGGAGGCGCTCGAACGCTTCCTAGCCGGGCCGCCCCTCCACGTTCTGGACGAAAACGGGAAGGCTCCGACACGAGACCAACTGTACGATGACGACTGATCTTGTCTTCGTCGATACGAACGTTTTCCTGTATGCCCGAGACGACCGCTTTCCGGATAAGCAACGCACGGCGACGCACTGGCTCGCCACGCTCGCGGCTCGCGAGGCCCTCGTGGTGAGCCCGCAGGTGCTCGGCGAAATCCACAACGCGATCCTGCGCAGGAAGGTCGTCGTGGAGGGCGCGGAGCTGCGGCGCATGACGACGGAGTTGCAACCGTTCTCGCAGGGCGCGACAGATGTCGAACTGATCACGCTGGCGTGGTCGATCCGGACCGAGACCGCCTTTCAGTGGTGGGATTGCGTCATCCTCGCAGCCGCGATTCGCGCCGGGTGCCGCTATCTTCTATCGGAGGATTACCAGCACGACCGCACGGTCCGCGGCACCACCATCCTCAATCCTTTCACGGTCGGCCCCGAGGCCGTCGTGACCGAACACTAGGACCGATCCATGGGCTTCAAATGCGGCATCGTCGGCCTGCCGAACGTCGGCAAGTCGACCCTGTTCAACGCGCTGACGCAGACGGCGGCCGCCCAGGCGGCGAACTACCCGTTCTGCACCATCGAGCCGAATGTTGGCGAGGTGGCGGTGCCGGATCCGCGCCTGGACGACCTCGTCCGGATCGCGAGCTCGAAGGAGAAGATCCCCACGCGGCTGACCTTCGTGGACATCGCCGGGCTGGTGCGCGGCGCCTCCAAGGGCGAGGGCCTGGGCAACCAGTTCCTGGCCAACATCCGGGAGGTCGACGCCATCGCCCACGTGGTCCGCTGCTTCACCGACGGCGACGTCACCCATGTCGAGGGCAAGGTCGATCCGGCGGCCGATATCGAGACCATCGAGACCGAGCTGATGCTGGCCGATCTCGACAGCCTGGAGCGCCGGGCCGTCGCCCTGGAGAAGAAGGCCAAGGGCGCCGACAAGGAGGCCAAGGAGAGCCTCGACCTCGTCAACCGCGCCCTGCCGCTGCTGCGCGAGGGCAAGCCCGCCCGCCTGGTCGAGCGCAAGCCGGACGAGGAGAAGCTGTTCCAGTCGCTCGGGCTGATGACCGCCAAGCCCGTCCTCTACGTCTGCAACGTCGACGAGGGGGATGCCGACAAGGGCAACGCCTATTCGGATTCGGTGTTCGCCCGGGCCAAGGCCGAGGGCGCCATCGCGGTGGTGGTCTCGGCCAAGATCGAGAGCGAGATCGCCGTGATGCCCGAAGCCGACCAGGCCGAGTTCCTGGAAGCCGTGGGGCTGACCGAGCCCGGCCTCAACCGGGTGATCCGCGCCGGCTACGATCTGCTCGGCCTCGTGACCTACTTCACGGTCGGCCCCAAGGAGGCCCGGGCCTGGACGATCACCAAGGGCACCCGCGCGCCCGGCGCCGCTGGCGTGATCCACTCGGATTTCGAGAAGGGCTTCATCCGCGCCGAGACCATCGCGTTCAAGGACTACACCACGCTCGGCGGCGAATCCGGTGCCCGGGATGCCGGCAAGCTGCGGCTCGAGGGCAAGGACTACGTGGTGCAGGACGGCGACGTGCTGCATTTCCGCTTCGCGAACTGAGCCCCCTCCCCTGACGCACTGGACGAGGCTGCCATGCCGGACCCCGCGATCGAGGACTTTTCCGTCGGCGACGTCATCGTCGGCGAGCCCCTGACGGTCAGCCGCGACGCCATCGTGGGCTTCGCGCGGGCGTTCGACTTCCAGCCGTTCCACCTCGACGAGGCGGCCGCGGAGACGACCTTCGTGGGCCGGCTGATCGCGTCGGGCTGGCATACGGCGGCGCTGGGGATGCGGCTGCTCCAGCAGGGGCCGTTCAAGGGGGGCTCGTCGCTGGGCGCGCCCGGGATCGACGAGCTGCGCTGGCTGGCGCCGGTCCTGCCCGGGGACGCCCTGACGCTGACCTTCCGGGTCGTCGGGATGCGGGACTCGGCCTCGAAGCCGGGGCTCGGCTTCGTGACGGCCGAGGTCGCCCTCGGCAACCCGCGGGCTGAGACGGTGCTGACCCAGCGCTTCACCTTCATGCTGGCCCGCCGCGGCACCGATCCCCTGCCGCCGCGCCCCGTGGAGATCGGCGAGCCGGGGCCGGTGGCGGAGCCGGAGGATGCCGAGATCCTGCCGTTCCTGCGGGATGCCGAGATCGGCCTGGTCCGCGATCTCGGCGCCTACCCGTTCAGCGCCGCCGCCATCGTGGCCTTCGCCGAGGCCTACGACCCGCAGGCGTTCCATCTCGACGAGGCCGCGGCCCGGCGCAGCCATTTCGGCGGCCTGTGCGCCTCCGGCTGGCACACCGCCGCCGCCTACATGAACCGGCTGCTCACCACCCGCGCCCGCGACGCCGCCTACACGGCGAGCCGCGGCCCGGTCCCGGAATCGGGCCCCTCCCCGGGCTTCAAGAACCTGCGCTGGCTCAAGCCGGTCTACGCGGGCGACACGGTCCGGTTCAGCACGAAGCTCACCGACAAGCGCGCCTCGGCGTCCCGCCCCGGCTGGGGCCTGGCGTTTGCGCGCAACACCGGGGTGAACCAGCGCGGCGAACCGGTTTTCTCGTTCGACAGCACGGTGTTCCATCGCTGGGAGCCGTGAGGCACGGCCTCGCGGTTCTCGACGTCCACCTCCGATTGCAACGCCATGGGCCGTGGTTCGAGGATCAGGCGGAGGTCAGCCGATGACGGATTTACTCGAGAAAGCGGTTGCGGCCGTGCGGCAGATGTCGGCGGACGATCAAGATGCCATCGCCCAGGCTATGCTCAGCATGGCGAAGATCGCGGACTCGCTCGAGATCGAGCCCGAACACGTGGCCGCCGTCATGGCTAGCCTGGAACAGGCTGATCGCGGGGCGTTCGTCGAGGGCGAGGCCAGCACGATCATCGCTCGGGCCTTCGCCTGCGTTGCGTCTGCTCAGCCATCGATATCCGCATTCGTCACGCATCCGGCATCGAACCGGGATCGCGGGCGCTGTGGCGAACGGCATGAACGATGATGGCCGCGTCCGTGACTTCGTAGAAGATCAGGTAAGGATAAGGGATCGTGGTCAGGCGGCGAATGGTCGGATCGTCGGTTTGCTGTCCGAGCATCAGGTAATCTGCAAGCCGCTCCAATGCGTCCTTGATCCGTCGCCGGACATGCCGGGCACCTTCCGGCGATCGAGCCTCGATATATTTCGGTCAGCGCGGCAAGGTCGGTCAAAGCAGGACGGGTGAAGCGAAGTTTCACAGGCCGTGCTTCGTCCAGATCGCCCTCACTTCCTCGTCCGTCGCGAACTCGCCTCGCGCTGCCGCCGACTTCGATGCGGCGATGGCATCCCGTTCTTCCCGCATCAGGATGACGGGCTCGGCCTCATCGCTGGCGAGATTCAACAGCATGCGCGCGAACGCATCTTGCGTCTCCGGGGGAAGCGCGCGGACACGCGCGATGGCCTGATCGAAAAGCTCAGTCATGCGCTCATCATGCACATGATCGCCACACACACCATGCCGCCTCCCAAGCCCCCCTTCACGCCGCCTTCCGGCGCTCCGGGTACAGCCCGTACAGCCCCTCTTCGGTGGCCGCGCAGATGCCGCGCTCGGTGATGATTCCGGTCACCAGCCGCGCCGGCGTCACGTCGAAGGCGGGGTTGGCCACCGGGCTTCCGGGAGAGACCACCTCGATCGTGGCGAAGCCGCCCTCGGCCAGGCGGCCGGTCATGTGGGTGACCTCGCGGCCGTCGCGCTCCTCGATCGGGATCTCCTTGACGCCGTCGTGGAGCGTCCAGTCGATCGTCGAGAACGGCAGGGCGGCGTAGAACGGCACGCGGTTGTCGTGGGCGGCCAGCGCCTTCAGGTAGGTGCCGATCTTGTTGCAGACGTCGCCCGACGCCGTGGTCCGGTCCGAGCCGACGATGCACAGGTCGACCCCGCCGTGCTGCATCAGGTGGCCGCCGGCATTGTCGGCGATCACCGTGTGGGGCACGCCGTGGCCGTGGAGCTCGAAGGCGGTGAGCGCCGCGCCCTGGCTGCGCGGCCGGGTCTCGTCCACCAGCACGTGCACCGGCACGCCCCGCTCGTGGGCGGCGTAGATCGGCGCCAGCGCGGTGCCCCAATCCACCGTGGCCAGCCAGCCGGCGTTGCAGTGGGTCAGCACCGTGACCGGCCGCCCGCCGTTCGCCGTGTGCAGGTCGGCGATGATCTGGCCGCCATGGGCGCCGATCGAGCGGCAGCTCGCCACATCCTCCTCGGCGACGCGGCCGGCTTCCGCGAAGGCGTGTGCGAAGCGCTCGGCCGGCTGGATCTGCCGCAGGTTGCCGGCGACCCGGTCCAGCGCCCAGCGCAGGTTGATCGCCGTCGGGCGCGTCGCGGCGAGCACCGCCACCGCCCGGTCGATCCCCTCCATCGAGGGATCGGCCCGCATGGCGAGCGCCAGCCCGTAGGCCGCGGTGACGCCGATCAGCGGCGCGCCGCGCACGATCATGGTGCGGATCGCCACCGCCGCGTCGTCCAGCGTGGCGAGGCGCTTCAGCTCGAACGCGAAGGGCAGGCGGGTCTGGTCGATCACCTGGACGCTGACGCCGTCCGGGTCCGGGAAGATCGTGCGATAGGGTTTTCCGTCGATGTTCATGGCGGTTTCTGTGCCATAGCGGGGCGGTTTTTGCACCACCCCACGCCCGGCCCCGCCCGCTCCGGACCCAGCGCGACCCCGGGTCAGGCTTCCTCAACCTTAGCAGGTCGTTAAGGCCGGCGTGACTAGCCTCGGGTCAGAGTCCCCGTTCGCGTCCGGTCCCGCATGCGCTCGCTTCGCCGTCCCGCGTCGCCCTACGACACCTACGTCGACAGCGTTCGCCCCTTCCTGGGCAAGCGCTTGACGGAGCTCGGAGGGCTCGTCCTGTTCACCGGCGCGGTCGCGCTCACCGTGGCGCTCGCCACGTGGTCGATCGACGACCCGAGCCTCAACCACGCCACCGACCACCCGGCCCACAACGTGCTCGGCCAGCCGGGCGCCGTCGTGGCCGACCTCGCCATGCAGATCCTCGGTCTGGGTGCCCTCGCGTTCGTGCTGCCCCCCGTGCTCTGGGGCGTCCGGCTGATGCGCGAGCGCGACCTGCCCCAGGGCGGCATGCGCCTGGCGCTCTGGATCATCGGCTTCTGCGCCGCGAGCGCGGTGGCGAGCGCCCTGCCGCCCACCGCCCGCT
>NZ_VRVD01000194.1:0-7915 GCF_008040015.1 Methylobacterium sp. WL18
GCCCAGCCTCAAGCCGCCCAACGGCCGGCTTCGAGCGCCCGGGCCGAGCGCCGTCGGCGGTCCTATGCTGCCTGCAACCGCGCCTCTCACCAGCGCGCCCTGCGCGGCGGCAAGCGCCGGCGGTTCCTGATCCGCTGCCGGCTCGGCTACGAGCGCACGCACGGCCAGCCCGCGCAGCAGAATCCCGGCCAGCTGCTACAGCCGGGCCGGAAGCCGTGACCGGTCGTCCCGGGCCGGACGTGGCGCGGCGATGAAGCTCATCGTCTTCGACGTCGACGGCACCTTGGTCGACAGCCAACACCTGATCGTCGCCGCCCAGGGACTGGCCTTCGCGGAGAACGGCCTGCCCGCCCCGGGCCGGCGCGAGGCGCTCTCGGTCGTCGGGCTGTCGCTGCCGCAGGCGTTCCGGCGCCTCGTCGGCGAGGACGGGCCGATCGCGGACCTCTCCGAGAGCTACAAGCAGGCCTACAATCGCCTGCGGGTCGACCCCGCCTACGAAGAGCCGCTGTTTCCCGGGATGGGCGACCTGCTGGCGCGTCTGCATGCCCGCGACGACGTGCTGATCGGGCTTGCCACCGGCAAGTCCCGGCGCGGGGTGGATCGCCTGATCGCCCATCACGGCTGGGCCGACTGGTTCGCCACCACGCAGAGCGCGGACGACGCGCCCTCCAAGCCCGACCCGACCATGCTGCAGCAGGCGATGGCGGAGGCCGGCTGCACCCCGGACGCTACCATCATGGTCGGCGACACGACCTTCGACATCGGCATGGGCGTCGCGGCCGGTGCCGTGGCGGTCGGGGTCGGCTGGGGCTACCACCCGGCCGGCGCCCTCTACGGGGCCGGGGCGGTCACGGTGGTGTCGAGCGCGGGCGCGCTGGAGGGGTTGTTCTCCGGGGGTGAGACTTAGCTTGCAACGAGGCTCGCCGACGTCCTGGAAAGCACCTATCTGGCATTCATGAGCGATGTGACGAACGAGTGGCTCGGCGAACCGGGCGACGGGGAACGCCCCGACCCGGTACGCGCGGCCCGCGGCCATGCCAAACCCGCCCTGCCCCGCCGGTTCTACAATGAGGCCGGCTTCGCCGAAGGCCCGGACGGGTTCCGGTTGACCCTCGACGGCCGTCCGGCCAACACGCCCGCCCGCAACCCGCTGAGCCTGCCGACTCGTGCGCTGGCTGAGAAGGTCGCGGCCGAATGGGCCGCGCAGGACACGGTGATCGATCCGGCCAGAATGCCGCTGACACGGCTCGCCAATACCAGCATCGACGGTGTGGCCCCCCGGCACGCGGCCGTGGTTGAGGATCTCTGCGCCTATGCGGGCACCGACCTGATCGCCTATCGCGCCGGAGATCCGGAGCGCTTGGTCTCGGCCCAGGCTGCCGCGTGGGACCCTGTGCTCGACTGGGCTCGCGAGACCTTCGGAGCCCGGGTGATCCTCAGCGAGGGCGTGATGCATGTCGCGCAGCCGCCCGACACGGTCCGGTCGCTGTCCGATGCCGTCGCGGCGGTGGAAAGCCCGTTCCGGCTGGCCGGTCTGCACACGCTGACCACGCTGACCGGCTCGCTGCTGATCGCGCTCGCGGTCCTGCGCGGCCGCCTCAGCCCGGCCGAGGCCTGGGATGCGGCCCTTGTGGACGAGACCTACCAGGCGGACGTCTGGGGCCGGGATGCCGAGGCCGAGGCGCGGCTGGCGATCCGCCGGGCGGAGTTCGAGGCTGCGGCCGAGCTGATCGTTAGCGTCTAAGCCGGATCTGGGCGGATTGCTCAGATGCACTTGCGCAACATTCCCAGGCGCATTGGTGGGAGATCGTGTCGCCGGCTGACAGGCGGCGAGGATTGACTTAGGGTCCGGCTATTCCAGCCGTCGGACCAACCCATGCGCGCCGATCCTTGCCACGACAGTCGTTTCGAAGACGCGTTGGCTGCGCTCCTGGCCGACAGACAGTCTTCCGACGACGCCGCGGCGGGCCAGGCGCTGTTCGCGGCCCTGTCACGGTTGGAGCGGCAGGCGCTGATTGCCGGCGCCGCTGATACCACTCTGCACAGGATCGCCGAGGCCCGGTTTCTGGTCGGCATCCTGCGCGACGCGATGCGCCCGTCGCGGATCGCGCCGCTGCGGAGCCTACTGCGGCTGGCGGCGGAGACTCGACGGCTGGCGGAGGCCGATCTCGATCCCGTTTAAGGCTGGGCTCGAGTCGGTCGGCTGGCTTCGCCATCCCAGAGAAATGTTATTCGCGCGCGAATTTCGAAGTTTCCCAGGCGTTCGATCCCCCGCCCTGTCATCCCGTGGCCGCGAAGCGGAGACCGGGATCCATAACCACCAACAGCTCAAGCACTTGCAATGCCGGCGGCGCTGGATCCCGGACTCGCCTGCGGCGCCCCGGGATGACAGAGTGATGGACACGGTCTGCGTAGCAATACGGGTCTGAGGTGGGTCTCTGGAAACGCAGCAGCGGTCTCGAAAAGTCTCACCCCGCCGGCTGCGCCAGCGCTTCTCGGACCTTCCCCTCAAGCGAGGCGGGCTTGGCCGACGGCGCGAACCGGGCGATCACCGCGCCGTTCCGCGCGACCAGGAATTTCGTAAAATTCCACTTGATCGCCTTGGTGCCGAACAGCCCCGAGCGCTCCTGCTTCAGGTGGTCGAACAGCGGCTCGGCCTCCGGGCCGTTCACCGCGACCTTGCCGAGCACCGGGAAGCTGACGTCGTAGGTCAGCGAGCAGAAGCTCGCGATCTCGGCCGCGTCCCCCGGCTCCTGGGCGCCGAACTGGTTGCAGGGGAAGCCGAGCACCGTCAGGCCTTCGACGCGATGGGCCCGCCACAGGGCCTCAAGCCCGGCATATTGCGGGGTGAAGCCGCATCGCGAGGCGGTGTTGACGATGAGCATTACCTCGCCCCGATGCCGCGCGAGGGGATAAGGGCTGCCGTCCGCCGCCGGCACGGTGAAATCGTGGATCGTCGTCATGCCCGATCAGTCGGGCAAATGGCGGGATGCCGCAAGGGCGTTACGCGGCCTTCACCTTCTGCACGTCGAAGCTCGGACCCTGCGGGGTCATCCGGTCGTGCGAGACGATCCGCTCGTCCGGCCCCACCACCCCGAGGCTCACGTCGCGGTCGGGCAGGACGACAGTGGTGGTCTTGTTGACGTGCACCAGCACGTGGCGCCGGAGGGGCACCGAGGCCGCCGCCCAGCGCTTGAGCTGGCCGTAATAGGGCTCCCGGCGCCAGACGGTCGCCTGGCCGGGATCGACCTGCACGTTCATGTTGCGGGACAGCGGGTCCAGGGTGAGCACCATCTTGGCGCGGTCGGGCTTCCATTCCGGGCCGAGCCAATTCTCGGTCATCCAGAGGCAGTGGAACGCCCGGCAATGGTCGGGGCGCGTCGCGTGGATCGCACAGCCCTGGCCGGCCTTGGTGTGGCGGCACCACTGGCCCGCGACGCTCTCCACCGCCGGCACGTCGTAGACCTTGCAGCACAGGGTGCAGGCGCCGCAGGCGCGGCCGGGGGCCGGCTGCGCCACGAAGGTTTCCGGCGCGAGGGCGGGAGAAGGACCGGAAGTGAGCATGAATCGTGCGTCGCGCGGGTCAAACACGGGGGCATGCATCCGGCAAAGGCCGGGCGCAGGGCCGCAGGACTACCTGCACGGGCATCGGGTCGGTAGTGTGGCGGATCCCCTGGGCATGAGGACGGTGCGAACGATGCTCTCGAATCTCGCGACCCGCGATGTCGAAACCCTGCTCCACCCCTACACCAACCTGTCGGCACACCGGCATACCGGCCCGCTGGTGCTGGAGCGCGGCGACGGCGTCCACGTCTACGACACGGAGGGCCGATCCTACATCGAGGGCATGTCGGGGCTGTGGTGCACGGCGCTCGGCTACTCGAACGCGGAACTGGTCGAGGCGGCCCGGATCCAGATGGGCCGGCTGCCCTTCACCCACCTGTTCTCCGGCCGCAGCCACGATCCGGGGATCGAGCTGGCCGAGACCCTGAAGGAGCTGATGCCGGTCCCGACCTCGAAGATCTTTTTTACGTCGTCCGGGTCCGAGGCTAACGATACCCAGGTCAAGCTGACCTGGTACTACAACAACGCGTTGGGCCGCCCGAACAAGAAAAAAATCATCGCGCGGCAGAAGGGCTATCACGGCGTCACCGTCGCCAGCGCCTCGATGACCGGGCTGACCGCGAACCATGCCGACTGGGATCTGCCGCTGCCGGGTTTCCTGCATGTGTCCTGCCCGCATTTCTATCGGGGCGCCGAGCCCGGCGAGACCGAAGAGGCCTACTCGGCCCGGCTCGCCGTCGAGCTGGAAGAGACGATCCTGCGCGAGGGGCCCGAGACGGTGGCCGCCTTCATCGCCGAGCCGGTTATGGGCGCCGGCGGGGCGATCGTGCCGCCGCGCGGCTATTTCGCGGCGGTCCAGGCGGTGCTGGCGAAGTACGACGTGCGGATGATCGCCGACGAGGTGATCTGCGGCTTCGGCCGGCTCGGCACCTGGTTCGGCAGCGAGGCGCTGGGGATCCGGCCTGATTCGATCTCCTTCGCCAAGGCCCTGACGTCGGCCTACATGCCGCTCGGCGGCGTCAGCATCGACGAGCCGCTCTACGAGGCGATGATCGGCCAGAGCGAGAAGCTCGGCACCTTCGGGCACGGCACCACCTATTCCGGCCATCCCGTGGCGGCCGCGGTGGCGCTGAAGGCGATCGAGATCTACCGGCGCGACCGGGTGATCGAGGGCGCGGCCGAGAAGGCGCCGCACTTCCAGCGCCGGCTCGCGGCGCTCGCCGAGCACGACATCGTCGGCGAGGCCGGCGGCATCGGGCTGATCGGCGGGCTGGAGATCGTCGCCGACAAGGCCAGCAAGCGCCAGTACGAGCCGAAGGCGGGCGTGGCTGCCCGCTGCGTCGCCTTCGCGCAGGGCGAGGGCCTGATCGTGCGGGCGCTCACCGGTGACCGGGTCGCCGTCTGCCCGCCGCTGATCATCAGCCCCGACGAGATCGACGCGCTGTTCGACCGGCTCGGGCGGGCGCTGGACCGCACCCGCGACTGGATCCGTGCCGAGGGGCTGGAGGCAATGCTGGGCTGAGGAGAGCCGGGCCGCGACACGCGCCCCTCTCTCCTGCACGGGCTACGATGTTCACACAACGCGTTGAGCGAGGCTCGACGCGCCCCCTCTCCCGTGCGGGAGAGGGCTGGGGTGAGGGACCAGGTTTTTCCGGAGAGGTCGCATCCCTCACCCTGTCCCTCTCCCGCACGGGAGAGGGGACCTGCGCCTCACCTGCCCGCGTGTTGCCCAGCCCGATGGGTGAGTCCAGTAGCCCGCAGAGGGAAGAGGGAAAGCGCGTGTTGGCCTTGGAGAGACTACGATCGAAACCTGTTTCGATCGTAGTCACCTCACACCGGGTCGCGCTGCGCCTCCGCCTGCGCGGTGGTCTGGATGCCGGTCGCGGTCAGCGGCGTGATCCGCAGGGTGGTGATCCGGTTCTTGGACTTCCGGATCACCTGGAAGCGGAAGCCGTGGAAGTTGAAGGCCGTGCCCTGGTCGGGGATGGTCCGTGCCTCGTGGATGACCAGGCCCGCGATGGTGGTGGCCTCGTCGTCGGGCAGGTTCCAGTCCATCGCCCGGTTGAGGTCGCGGATCGGGACGCCGCCATCGACGTTGACCGAGCCGTCGCCCTGCGGTCGCACGCCCGAGACGGTGACATCGTGCTCGTCGGCGATCTCGCCCACGATCTCCTCCAGGATGTCCTCAAGGGTGACGAGGCCCATCACCTCGCCGTACTCGTCGACCACCAGGGCGAAGTGGGTCTTCTTGGTGAGGAACGCCTTGAGCTGGGCGCGCAGCGACGTGGTGCCCGGAACGAACCAGGTCTCAAGCGCCAGGGCCTCGACCTTCAGGCCAGAGGCGTCGCCACCCGCCGCGTCCAGCGCCCGCAGCAGATCCTTGGCGTGGAGCACGCCCACGATGTTCTCGAGCGTGCCGCGCCAGAGGGGCATGCGGGTATAGGGTGAGGCCAGCACCGCCCGGACGATGTCCTCGGAGGGCTGGTCGGCGTCGATCGCCCGCATCTTGGTGCGGTGGACCATCACGTCCGAGACCGACAGGTTCGACAGGTCGAGCAGGCCGCCGAGCATGTCGCGCTCGGCCTTGGCGACGCCGCCCTCCCGGTGCATCAGCGCCACCTGCCCGCGCAACTCCTCGGAAGCGGTGAGGATCGACTGGTGCTCGCCGATGGTGATGCCGAACGGCTTCAGCATCAGCCGAACCAGGTGCTCGATGGAGATCGCCGCCGGGCCCATGATGGCGACCGCGAAGGCCACCGGCCTCGCCATCAGGAGGGCCGCCTTGTCGGGCTTGGAGATGGCGAGCGTCTTCGGCAGCACCTCGGCGAAGACGATGACCAGCACCGACATGCCGACGGTCGCGTAGATCACGCCGTTCTTGCCGAACAGGGCGGTGAGCACGCTGGTGGTGAAGGCCGAGGCGCCGATCGCCACGATGTTGTAGCCGATCAGCATCGCGCCGATGAAGCGCTCTCGGATCGCCAGGATGCGGTTCACGATCGCCGCCCGCGGGTCGCCCGCCTGTTCGAGGGCGTGCATCCGCGCCCGGGAGGCGGCCGTGAAGGCTGTCTCGGCGCCCGCGAAGAAGGCCGAGAGCAGCAGTGAGATCACCACGATGCTCGCGGCGAACCACAGGTCGATATGGGTGTCCATCGGTTCCAAGAGGCACGACTCGGGCAGCGGGAAGGCCGCCCATATAGCGTCTCGTTCGGGTTATTGCGCGCCGATCCGGCGCACCGTCCACGTCGCCCAGTAGACCGGCCGCCCGTACAGGGTCGAGGCATCGCGCCCTGAGGCCGTCGGCGCCAGGCGGTCGAGCCAGGTCAGGAGTCCGGCCTTGCCCGGGTAGATCGCCGGGGTGTCGAGGTTGCCCTGCGCGTCCGTCATCCAGAAATGCGCGCTGCGGTCGTAGCGGCCGGTGCCGTCGCCCCCTGAGCGCAGCCCGAGATAAGCCGGCGAGCGGCCGGCCTCCACCGGGTCGGCGTAGAGGGTGAGCGCCCCGATCCCGTCGAGGTCCATGTCGGGCGTGTATTGCAGGCAGATATCGGCCACGGGGCCCCCCGGGGCGTTGGCCGGCCGTTGGCAGGTGTAGGACACCGCCCAGCGCTGCATACCCTTGGCGCGCGCCACCCGCACGACGCTCCCGGGCGGCAGCGGCGCGGCGAGTTTCTTCGCAGCCGACCAGACCTTCGCGGCCGAGAGGTCCTGCGATGTGCGCAAGTAGAGCGCGGTGCGGCGCTTCTCGGGGGCGAGCCCGCAATCCTCGGGCAGCACGTCCGTGTAGACGTAGTGGTAGGTGCGGTCGACGATGCTGATCGAGCCGGCGAGCCCGTGGGTCTCGAAGGCCGGTGCCGGGCA
Organism: Methylobacterium sp. WL18; assembly: GCF_008040015.1. NCBI lineage: Bacteria > Pseudomonadati > Pseudomonadota > Alphaproteobacteria > Hyphomicrobiales > Methylobacteriaceae > Methylobacterium > Methylobacterium sp. WL18. Next base: position 7,423 of record NZ_VRVD01000194.1, read on the forward strand.
GGACGAGGCGATCGGCTTGCCGGCCTCGTCGGCCACCGGGGCGGGGGTTGGCGGCGTGCCGCGGCCGCCCGGGGTGAACGGCGTCCAGGCCAGCCCGTAGCCGTCCGGGCTGCGCGTGCGGATCTCGAAGGTCTGGAAGTCGAGGGTGCGGGCCGCGATCTGCACCCGCCGCCGGATGTCGGCCGGCTGGTCGGCGGTCTCGTCCCGCTCGGACTTGCGGCGTCCGCGCCGCCGGCCCGCCGGCTCGGGGTCCGGAGCGCCGCCGACATTCACCCGCTCCTGCCCGAGCAGAAAGACGTAGCTGTAGGCTTCCCCGGCCCAATCGCGGCCCGAGACCGCGATCGGGTCGCGGGGGCCGATGCCCTCTGCGGTGGGAAGCGGCTCGGACCAGCCGCGGCCTCGCGCACGCTCCTCGGGGAGATCGACCCAGAACCGGTCGGCCGAAGGCGGCAGCGTCGTGGCCAGCGCCTCCGGGCTGCGCCCGGTGCGGAGC
>NZ_VRVD01000195.1:0-7880 GCF_008040015.1 Methylobacterium sp. WL18
CCGGCCCCGACTCAGGCGGCCGCGCCGGCCGCCCGGGTCGCCTCGACCGGTGCCCCCGGCTGGAGCGCCCAGGGCGGCACACAGATCACGGTGTCGAAGAACGACAGCCTGAACCAGATGTCGACGCGCTTCGGCGTGCCCGCTTCGGCGATCCTGTCGGCGAACGGCCTGTCCAACGCCAGCCAGATCACCCCCGGCCGGCAGATCGTGATCCCGGTCTACAACGCCTCCGGGCTGAACCCGGCCGCGGCTCCGATGACGGCCCGGCCGGCCCGGGCCGCCGAGGAGAAGCGAGAAGACGCGCGGCAGGTCGAGGCCAAGGTCGCCTCGAAGCGCGAGGAGGCCAAGGAGGCCGCCAAGCGCGAGGAGGTTTCCAAGCGTGAAGAGGCGTCCAGGCGCGCCGCCGCCGAGAAGGAGGCGGACCGCAAGGACGCGCTGGCTCGGGACACGGCAGCCCGCAAGGTCGCCGAGGACAAGGCCCGCAAGGAAGCGTCCCTGAAGGACGCCGACAAGAAGCATCACGTTCGCCCCGGCCAGGTCGCCAAGGCGGACGAGAAGAAGGCCGACCCGAAGGCTGAGGCGAAGGCCAAGGCCGAGGCGAAGGCCCTGGAAGCCAAGGCCGAGGCCAAGGCAGCCGCGAAGGCCGAAGCCACCCAGAAGCTCGCGGAGGCCAAGGCGGCCAAGGAGGCGGCCCAGAAGGCCGCCGCCGCCGAGAAGCCCGAGAAGGTCGCCTCCAAGGAGGCGCCGAAGCCGGTCGCCGCCGCTGCGCCAGCCAAGCCGGAGCCCGCCGCCACCGGGTCCGTCGCAGATGCGACGGCGTCGGAGAGCTTCCGCTGGCCCGCCAAGGGTCGGGTGATCTCGGGCTACGGCACGTCAGGCAACGAAGGCATCAACATCGCGGTGCCGGAAGGCACGCCGGTCAAGGCCGCCGAGGAAGGCACCGTGGCCTATGCCGGCTCGGACGTGAAGGGCTACGGCAAGCTGGTGCTGGTGCGCCACGCCAACGGGTTTGTCTCGGCCTACGCCCATAACGGCGAGATCGACGTGAAGCCCGGCGACAAGGTCAAGCGCGGCCAGACCATCGCCAAGTCCGGCGCCTCCGGCAACGTCACCTCGCCGCAGCTGCACTTCGAGATCCGCAAGGGCGGCTCGCCCGTGGATCCGATGTCCCAGCTCGCCAGCAACTGAGACGACGCAATCAATGTGGCGTGTGCGGCGGTCCCGAGAGGGGCCGCCGTTCTCGTTCGCGATGCCCCCGGCTCGAACGATCGCGTGCCTGCGATCAGGTTTTGGGGGCTTGCAGTGATCCGTCCGGGCTGTGGTGGTCCACCGCGTCCGGCAGGGTCTTGGCCAGGGTCGGAAACAGCTGTTCGACGGGGATGCCGAGCTTCGCAGCCATCTGGCGGACCTGCTCGTTGTCCAGGACCTTTTGGAGGTCGTCGGCGGTGATCGGCTCGTTCGGGCCGCGGCCTAGCCAGGAATTGACCTGGCTCTCGTAGCCGGAGCGGCGGAGCTGATCGAGCAACGCGTTGAGGCCGCCCGGCAGGACCTGCTGGATGATGCCAGGCAGCGCCTTGAGCGCCATCTGCCCCAACGAACCGCCGAGACTGTCGAGCAAGCTCATGATGATCCCCGTCGCTTTCCGTACGGATAGACCCTAGCGCATCGTTCCGCTTACCGAAACCGGCCGGACGCGCTAGCGATTTGATCCGCAACAGCTTTTTCCCGGTGGCCGATGGCTGCCCGTTGGCGTGAGACTTGGCGGCCGCCGACCGCTCCGGCCGAAGGCGTCCGATCAAAAAAATCAGCGGATCTGCGTGCTGAAGTTCGGCTGGGGCTTCAGCCGGCCGTCTTCGCTCTGGGCCGCGACCGCCGCGGGCAGGAACTCGGCGAGCGCCGTCGCCACGCGGCCGGCCGGCAGGTTCAGATCGTAGGCCAGCCGCTCGGTCACCGCATCCGGCAGGCACCCGGCAATCGCGGAGGCCGGGACGGGACGGTTCTCTCCGGACCCGATCCACGAGTCGACGGCCCCGCCGTGGCCGGCCTCGCGCAGCCGGTCCAGGAATGCGACGAGGCCACCCGGGTAGAATTTTGCCAGCGCCAGCGCGAGCTTGCCGCTGCCGGTGCTTACGACCGCCCGGTCGGCCGCCGCGACCACGTCGCCGATCAGGGTCTTCACACCGTCGAGCAGGCTCATCGTGTCGTATCCCGGGGTTCGATCACCACGCTCAAGGTTGGGCGGGACCGGCGGTCGGCAAGAGGCGGTCGGCAACAGCGCATGCGGCAATTGCGCGGCGATCGGCTAAAATGTCTGCCGCAGGGAGGGCGTGATCGATGAAGCGCGTGCAGGCCGGTGTTCTCGACGTCGCCTACCTGGAGGTCGGCCCCGCGGACGGGAAGCCGGCCGTCCTGCTCCACGGCTTCCCGTACGACGTCCACGCCTACGACGCGGCGGCGGCGCGCCTAGCCGCTGCGGGCGTGCGCTGCCTGATCCCGTACCTGCGGGGTTACGGGCCGACCCGGTTCCGCGACCCGCAAACGCCGCGCTCCGGCGAGCAGGCACGGGTGCTGTGACGTCCCCGTTCCCCACCGTCATTGCGAGCGTAGCGAAGCAACCCAGGGAAACGCCACCATTCTGAGATCGCGCGCTGCCCTGGGTTGCTTCGCTGTGCTCGCAATGACGGTGCGGGTCCTTTGCCAGAAGGCGAGAACGAACCGCCCGACGGTGTTCAACCAATCCGTCGCGACGCCCGCCACAGCCGCCACAGCCGGCGCCAGCGCGGCAGGTCGGTGAGCGTGTTGAGCGGGTCGTAGCTCGCCCGCTCCATCATGGCGAGATAGGGCTCGACCAGCGCCACCGGCAGGAACGCCGTGCCGGCCAGCGGTGCGATCGCCGGGCGGGCGGCCTCGAAGGCCTTGAGATGGGTCCGGGCGAGGTCGCGCAGGTCGGCGCAGGCCCGGCGCAGGCCGGGGCCGCCGCGGCCGCTGGTGATGTCCTCGCGGGTGACGCCGTAGCGGGCCAGCACGTCGGCCGGCAGGTAGACCTGGCCGGAGCGGGCGTGCCAGGGCAGGGCGCGCAGCAGGCCGGTAATCCCGTAGGCGACCCCGGCATGGCCGGCGGCCCCCGCGCCGCCCGGCTCGGTGCCGTTGCCGATCACCAGGCTCGCCAGCCGGAACAGGGCGGAGGCGGTCTCGCCGCAATAGCCCTCCAGGTCGTTCACCCGGGGCATCGGATCCTCGTAGAGGTCGAACACCCTTGCGTCGATCAGGTCCACGAAGGGCTGGCGCAGCAGGCGGTTCACCCGGATCGCCTCTTCGAGGGCCGCCGCCACCGGGTTGGCGCGGACATCACCTCGGGCCTCGCCCTGGAGCGCATCGCGCCACCATTGCAGGCGGATCTCGCCGGCCATCGGGTTCGAGGCGGCCTCGCGCACCCGTGCGACGGTCAGGCTGAAGGCGTAGAGGGCGAAGAGATGCGGGCGGGCGGCGGCCGGGGCGAACAGGGTCGCGTAGTAGCGGTCCGGATCGCCATCGCGGACCAGCTGCTCGCAATGGGCCTGCGCGAAGGCCAGGCCGGTCTCGGCGGGCTTGTCGTCGACCTCCGGCATCAATCGACCACGATCAGGGCGGCCGCGACCTTGCGGTTCTCGGCCACCAGGATGTTGTAGGTGCGGGCCGCCGCCCCGGTCTGCATCACGTCGAGGCCGACGCCGGCATCCTTGAGCCAGCCGCGCAGGGACGGGTCGATCGCCGCGATGTCGAGGCCGGTGCCGACCAGCAGAAGCTCGATCTCCGCGGCCTCGGCCTGGACCGGGCGCAGGGCCGTGCGGTCGATCGCCTTCGCCGACGTGACGTCCCAGGCCCGAACGCCCGAGGGCAGGAGCAGGAGCGAGCCGCGATGCGACATCCCGGCGAAGCGGAAGCCGCCGTTGCCGTAGGTGTCGATGATGTGGCGCCCCGGCACGAAGCCGGATTCGAAGCCCTTTGACGTCTCCTGCTCGGCCATGTCCGAAAAAAACTACTCCGCGGGTTGCGGGACGCCCGACCGCTCGGCCGCCGCGCGAGCGCCCGAGAGCATCAGCCCCAGATAGATCAACACCGGAGTCGACACGAAGATCGCCGAGTAGGTGCAGATCACGACGCCGCAGAGCATCACGATGGCGAAGCCCTTGATCGCCTCGCCGCCGAACAGGACCAGCGCCAGCAGCGACAGGCCCGACGAGATCGAGGTCATCACGGTGCGCGACATGGTCGAGTTGATCGACAGGTTGAGCAGGTCGACCGTGGGGATCGTCTTGTAGCGCCGCATCAGCTCGCGGGTCCGGTCGAACACCACAACGGTCTCGTTGAGCGAGTAGCCCACGATGGTCAGGATCGCGGCGATCGAGGTCATGTTGAACTCGATGCGGGTGATGATGAACACGCCCACCGTCAGCACGATGTCGTGGAGCGTGCCGACGATGGCGCCGAGCGCCAGCTCCCGCTCGAACCGGAACCACAGGTAGAGCAGCACCGCGACCACCGACAGCACGACGCCGAGCGTGCCGGACTGGACCAGCTCGCCCGAGACGCGCGGGCCGACGGTCTCGGTGCGGCGGAAGTCGTAGTCGGCGTCGAAGGCGGCGTGCGCCTTGTTCATCACGGCGGTCTGGCCCTGCTCGCCGGGCTGGAGCGGCAGGCGCACCAGCACGGTGCCCTGGTTGCCGAGTTCCTGCACCTCCGGCTCGCCGAAGCCGAAGCCGACCGCGGTGTGCCGAATCGCGGCCACGTCGGCGGTCCCGGACTTGGCCTGCAGTTCGACCAGTGTGCCGCCCTTGAAGTCGATGCCGAAGTTCAGCCCGATGGTGAGGAACAGCACCACGGTGACGAGCGACAGCACCGCCGAGAGCGGAAAGGTCAGCCGCCGGAAGCGCATGAAGTCGAAATGCGATTCATCGGGCCAGAGGCGGAGCAGGCGCATTTTTTCGGACCTAACGTGTGGAAGATGTCAGCACCGGCACGATACCGTCCCACCCGCGACCTCATCCTGAGGTGCTTGCGCCCCGCGCAAGCCTCGAAGGAGGCCTGCAGGCTGCGCACGGTCCCTGGATCCCTCCTTCGAGGCCCGCTGGCGCGGGCACCTCAGGATGAGGTTCGGGGTTTGGAGCGGCGGATCACACCGGCGGCGATGCATCTCCCGAAAGGAAGTTCAATCAGAACGGCAGGGCCTTCGGCCTGAACGTCTTATACCACACCGCGATCATCATCCGGGTCAGCGTCACGGCGGTGATGACCGTGGTCAGGATGCCGAGGATGAACACCACGGCGAACCCCTTCACCGGCCCGGAGCCGAGGAAGAACAGGATCAGCGCGGCGATCGCCATGGTCGAGTTCGAGTCGATGATCGTCGCGAAGGCGCGGTCGAAGCCGGCCTGGAGCGCGGAGATCAGCGAGCGGCCGGCATGGCTCTCCTCGCGCATGCGCTCGTAGATCAGCACGTTGGAATCCACCGCCGTGCCGATGGTAAGCACGATGCCGGCGATGCCCGGCAGGGTCATGGTCGCCTCCAGCACCGACATCAGGCCCAGGATCAGCCCGACATGGACCATCAGGGCGATGTTGGCGATGAACCCGAAGGTGCCGTAGGTGGCGAACATGAAGCAGACCACGAGGCCGGCGGCCACCAGGGTCGCGAGCTTGCCGGCCTGGATCGAGTCCCGGCCGAGGCCGGGGCCGACGACGCGGCGCTCGACCACGGTGAACTTCGCCGGCAGGGCGCCGGCCCGGAGCAGGACCGACAGGTCGTTGGCCTGCTGAACCGTGAAGTTGCCGGTGATCTGGCCCGAGCCGCCGGTGATCGCCGAGCGGATCACCGGGGCCGAGACCACCTCGTTGTCGAGCACGATCGCCATGCGCCGGCCGACATTCTCTGAGGTCGCCTGGCCGAAGCGCTGGGCGCCGCGCAGGTTGAATTTGAAGCTGACCATCGGCTCATGCGACTGCTGGTCGAAGGCCGGCTGGGCGTCGGTTAGCTCGCCGCCATCCGCCATGACCCGGCGCTCGACCGGAACCTTGGCGCCCTTCTCGTCCTTGGAGGGCAGCATGTCGACGTCGCCCGAGGGGCTGTCGGCGAGCATGCGGAATTCGAGCTTGGCGGTGGAGCCCAGCAGCTTCTCCAGCCGCTCCGGGTTCTGCTCGCCCGGGACCTGGATCAGGATCCGGTCGGCGCCCTGCTGCTGGATCGAGGGCTCGGTGGTGCCGGTGGAATCGAGGCGGCGGCGGATGACCTCGATGCCCTGGCTGACCGCCCGGCGGGTGCGCTCGGTGATGCCGACATCGGTGAGCGTCAGGCGGATCACGCCGCCGGGCTGCTCGGTGATGTCGAGTGTGCGGGCCGCGGTCTGGCCGATCGACGTGGTTATCGGCAGCGACAGTTCCTGCAGCTTCGGCAGGACCTTGGCCCGGGCCGCGTCGTCCGCGACCTTCACCTGGACGCCGCGCTGGAGCAGGCCGACGCCGCCGTCGGCGCGGACATTCTCCTGCTGGAGCGTGCGGCGCACGTCGTCGCGCAGGGCTTTGGCCTGGGAGGCGATCAGCTCGTTCTGGTCCACCTCCAGCAGCAACTGCGAGCCGCCCTGAAGGTCGAGGCCGAGCACGATGCCCCGGGTCGGGACGATCCAGGTCGGGAACCAGGACGGCAGGCTCGCCACGAAGCCCTTGCGCTGCTCGGGCGAGAAGAAGCTCGGCACGGCGAGCATCAGACCGATCAGGATCGCCGCGAGGGTCGTGATGATCTTCGCACGGGAGAAGCGCAGCATCGGCCGATGTTTTCTCTGTCAGGCCGGCGGGTTACGCCGGCCGCTTCATGGAAGGTGTCAGACGGCCTTGGCCGGTCCGCCCTTGGCGCGGACCTCGGAGATCATCGTCCGGACGACCCGCACGCGGACGTTCGGGGCGATCTCGACCTCGACCTCCGCCTGGTCGTCGACGGCCTTCACGACCCGCCCGACCAGGCCGCCATTGGTGACGATCGTGTCGTCCCGGCGCACGGCCTTGATCAGCGCCTGGTGGTCCTTGACCCGCTTCTGCTGCGGTCGCAGGATCAGGAAATACATGATCACAAAGATCAGGACGAACGGGATCACCTGAAAGGCGATCTCCGCTCCGCCAGCGGCCGTAGCGGCCCCTTGCGCGAAGGCGGGGGTGATCAACGAGCGTCTCCTGCGATTGGCACGCAGGCCTGCCGCCGGATGCGGCGTCCGCAGACCTGTCTGAAAGCGCGCGGACTATAGCCAGGGGCTTCCCGAAAGCAACGCCCCGCGCTCAGACGGTCACAGCAGGCCGAGCACCGCCTCCGCAAAGGCGTCCGGCGCCTCCTGCGGAAAGTTGTGCCCGACCCCCGCGACGATGGCGCGCCGGTACGGGCCGGTGAAGTGCCGGGCGTCGGTGTCGGACTCAGGCGGCGGCCCGACCCCGTCGTCGGCACCGAGCAGCACGATCGATGGCACGGTGATCCCCGGCTGGGCCGTCAGGCTGGCTTCGATCCCGGCCAGTGCCGGATCGCCGGGCGCGAGTGCGAAGCGATGGCGATAGGAGTGGACTACGACGTCGACGAAATCCGGATTCTCTTCGAAGGAATGCGCGGTCTGGGCGAACGTTTCTTCGGAGAATTGCCATGTCGGCGACCACAGCCGCCACAGTAACGCGCAGAATTGCGCCCGGTTGGCCGCCAGGCCGGCGCGGCCCCGGGCGCCGTGGAGGTAGTACTGGTACCACAACCGATGCTCGGCCTCCGGCGATGCCGGCTCGCCCGAGGCCGGGATATTCTGGATGTTGTAGCCCACGCCGCAGCTCACGAGCCCCGTCGCCCGCTCCGGCCAGAGCGCCGCCACCACGCAGGC
>NZ_VRVD01000196.1:0-7815 GCF_008040015.1 Methylobacterium sp. WL18
GTGACTGAGATCGCCGACACGCCGCCGATCCGCGAGGCGAGCGCCCTGCAGCTTCAGCTCTGGCTGGGCGACGGCTACGAGGCGGCCCGGGCGGCGGCCGAGCGCGAAGGCGACCCGGCGGCCATCGACCTGCTGGAACACTTCAGCACGCGCGCGGAGGCGATGGCACCCGACGCCATCGCCAAGGCGCTGACGCGGCGCGCGACGCTCGTGCGCGACTGGTCGTTGTTCCTTGCCGAGCATTCCGTGTTGCTGGTGCCGGTCTCCGCCGAGCTGCCGTTCCCGGACGGGCTCGACCGGACCGGCGAGGCCGGGATCGCGCGCGCCTTCGAGGCGAACGTCCTCCAGGTGGGTCTGGCGCCGATCGGCGTCCCGGCACTCACCGTCACCACCGGCCTGGTCGGCCGCACGCCCGTCGGCGTCCAACTCGTCGCCTCTCGGTACCGGGAGGATCTCTGCCTCGCGGCGGGCGCGGTCATCGAGGCCGGCGGCGTCCCGGAGATGCCCATCGACCCAGTCTGACCCAACGTCGCCCCGCGAACGGGAACCTGATGGAAACGGCCCCGGTTATACAACCGATAGTTGCATGAGGTCCCCGATGTCCGTGATCGCCACCGCAGGCTGCGTCGGAAGCTCCCTGGTCTTCGCGCTGGCGGCGCCCTCGGGTCCACTCCTGGCAACAGCGGGCTTCTTCGGTGGCGGCACGATCGGGGGGATGATCGGCGCCGTGGCGGTGGCCGCCCTCGGCTGGGGCCGCGCCTGATCGCAACGCGGCGTCGGCTACCGGCCCCGTCGCCGCGCGGATTCCGCGAGAAAGGTCCTGACCGTTGTCCAGCGCAGGTCGGGGTAGCGGGCGTTGTCGAGCGGCGTGAGCCGCGCCTGCCCCTCGAACATGTCGCGCAGGTACTGCATGCCCTGCCAGGGCGGGAACACCGCGCCCCGCCCCGGCGCGAGGGTTCGCGCGACCCGGATCATCAAGCCCAGGGTACCGAGCCCTCCGGCGCGCAGGGGCCGGTAGCGGGTGCCGAAGACGTCGCTCGCCGCCTCGGCCAAAGTCCGGGCGCTGAAGCTGTCGCCGGCGACGCGCAGCCAGCGCGGAGCTTCCGGGTCCAGGGCCGCCCGGGCCGTGAAGGCAGCGGTGTCGTCCTTCGTGGTGAAATCCAGGATCTGGTCGGCGCTACCCCAGCACAGCACCCGGTGCGGACGATGGAGGATCAGCGGGGCCTGCCCGTCGAGCAGCTCCATGAACGCGCCGCTGAGCACCGAAGTGGCCTGGATCGGCGCGGCGTCGAGCCGGGCCTGAAAGGTTCGCCGCAGGTCGAGGTTGCGGTTTCCGCCGGGGACGGTCTTCGCATAATCGATGGAGAAGTCGGACGGGATGAAGCGCGGCACGCCGGCCCGGACCGCGCCCTCGAGCAGGGCGGTCTGCGCGTCGATCACCGTGCCGCTCAGGCCGTTGAGCGCCGAGACCACGCAGCCGGCACCCGCGCAGGCGGCCTGCCAGCTGCCCGGGCGACCCGGGCCGGCCTCCACCATGCGCGCGCCGAGGGCCGTGAGCGGTGCCGTCCGGGCGAGATTGGCCCCGGGCCGAACGATGGCTGTCACGGGCGTACCCTCGCGCCGAAGGGCCCGCACGATCCGCAGGCCAAGATCGCCGGTCGCGCCGGCGACGACGACGGTCACGGGGTCCGCGCTCACGGGCGTTCCGCCGCGCCGAGATTGGCCAGCAGGGCCGCGAACAGGCGCGCCCGCCGGGGCAGGGTCTCGATCAGCACATGCTCGTCGAGGGTGTGGTAGCCCTGGCCGAGCGGGCCGAGACCGTCGAGCGTCGGGATGCCGTTGGCGCCCGTGAAGTTGCCGTCGGAGCCGCCTCCGGCGCTGCGGTGGGGCAGGGGCTGGCCGAGCGCCTCGCTCAAGGTCCGCGCCTGCTCGTAGAGGGCCATGCAGCCGGCATCCGGCTCCCAGACCGGCCGGGTGACGCCCCGGGCGACCGAGAAGCGGACGCCGTCCTGCTCGCCCGTCAGTGCCAGCATCCGCTCGACCCCGCGGTCGAGGTCGGCCTGGCGCTTGGCCATGCTCAGCGCCTGGCCGCGGCACAGGGTCGGGACGCAGTTCACCCATTGCCCGCCCGAGACGATCCCGGTGGAGAAGGTACAATCGGCGTCCGACAGACCGTCGATCGCCAGGATCATGCGCGCCATGGCGCGGATCGCCGAGCGGCCCTCATGCGGCGACGCGCCGGCATGGCTCGGGCGGCCGAACGCTTCGAGGTCGAAGCGCGCGATGGCGTAGCGCCCAGTGACGACGCCGTTGTCGGCCTGGCCGGGCTCGGGCACCAGCACGAAGGCGTGGCGGGCAGCCTCGGCCTCGATCAGGTCCCGTGTCGAGGGGCTGCCGACCTCTTCGTCGCCGGTGAACAGGAAGGTCACCGGCAACGGCGTGGCGATCCCGGACGCTGTCAGGGCCCGGATCGCCGCGAGCGCGATCACGTTGCCGCCCTTCATGTCGAGGATGCCCGGCCCGTAGGCACGGTTGCCCTCGATCCGCCAGGGCAGGCTCCCCAGTGTGCCGACCGGATGCACCGTGTCGAGATGACCGAGCACCAGGATGCCGGGCCGGTCACGATGCCGGTGCGGGAATCGAGCGCGGACGCAATCGCTCAGGCCCATCCGGCCGGGAATGGTCTCGACCGCGGCCCCGGCGACCGCGAGGTCGCGGGCGGCCAGGCCCATCATCCGGTTGACCGCGGCCGCGTCGTGGGTCGGGCTCTCGCATTCCACCCAGGGGCGCAGCGTCGCCAGGATGGACTCCGCGTCGAATGGCAGGTCCGGGATCATCGGGCGCTCTCGGTGGAGGACTCGGCGAAGGGATCGGCGACCTTGGGCCAGTAGCGGCCCGAGCGCTTGGTGTAGGGGATCGCGCCGTAATCGGGCGGGACCGCGCCGGGCGCTGCGACGTAGCGGACCTCGCTCGCGATCGGTGCGAAGGCGGCGTAGAAATGCTGCATCGACTTCACCACCACGATCCGCTTGTCATCGAGGGTCAGCCCCAGCCCCGTGAAGGCGTCGGGCGCGAAGGCCTGCTGTCGGATATGGGTCAGGACCACGTGGATCCCGTCGGCCTCGACCCAGGCGGCGGGTCCGAGGTGCGCCCGGCCACCGCTGAGGCCGCCCTGGCTGTGATCCTCGGAGAGGCCGCGCACGGTGATGCGCAGGTCCACGGGATCGCCCGAGGTCACGCCGCACTTGCCACCGATGCGCAATACGAAGGACGCGCCGAGACCGGCCTCGTGGCAGATCCCGACCGCGCCGGGATCCCAGATCAGCCCAAGCGCCACATCCTTGATGCCGCGCTCGGCGAGCCTGGCCAGGATCGCGGTGTTGTCCGAGGGCGCCCCGGCCCCGGCATTGTCGGCGAAGTCGGCGAGCACCATCGGGCGCGGGTCGCTGGAGGCGAGCGCGGCGTCGATGGCGGCATCGATCGTGTCACAACGGCTCGCCGCCTCCTCCCGCATCGCCCAGACCGCGCCGGCGAGTTCGTCGGCGAGCGCCTGCGCCTTGGCGGCATCGCCGTCGGCGACCACCAGCATCTTGGCGCCGACATCCGGTACGTCGCCCCACGGGAAGCCGTGTCCGAAGGAGACCGACAGGATGCCATCCAGGCCCTCCAGGGCCTCCATCCGGCGTACGAAGCCTGCGACCGGCTCGCGGGTGGTGCGCCACATGTTGATCATCCGGCAATCGGCATAGGCCATCACCGGGCGTATCTCCTTGGCGACCGTGCGCATAACCAGCGGGTAGAGGTCGCGGGCGCGGTCCACGATGTCGGTGTGGGGGTATTCCTTGTAGATCACGATGATGTCGGCGCTCCGCCGCATCGTCTCGGTCAGGTGGCAGTGCAGGTCGAGCTCGAGGCCGATCGTTGCGTCCGGCCCGACGATGGCGCGGACCCGCTCCAGGGTATCGCCCTCGCAATCGTCGTAGCCCTCGGCGACCATGGCGCCGTGCATGAACAAGAGAACGGCATCCACCGGCATCGCGGTCCGAAGATCGTCCAGCAGCGCGTCGCGCAGCTCCTCGTAGACGGCGCGCAGGGTGATCCCGCCCGGCTGCGCGAAGGTCGAGACGCTCTCGATCACATCGTGTCCGTCCGCCTCGGCCAGCGCGCCCCAGGCCTTCAGGCCGATGTTGCTGAGGCGGGGCGGGTTCTTGCTGCCGTCCCGGCGGGCATAATCGGCCAGAAAGGCCGCCCGCCCAGTGGGCAGCGGCGCGAAGGTGTTGGTCTCGGTGGCCAATCCGGCAATGAAGATCTTCAAGGTCTTTTGGTCCTCGTCTTCGGCCGGCCGCCGGTCAGGCGGAGGCCGGGTTTAGCGTGATGATCGTCTCGGTGGCCGCATCCACCGCCGCGCGGCCGTAGAGCATCGGCACATGGTCCTGGCGCCCCCAGACGGGAGCCAGGTGGCCGTAATGCGGGCTGCCCGGGTCCCCCGACTGGCCCGGCACGTTGATGAAGACCGACCGGTCCCAGTCACCCACATCCACGACCATGCGGAACGAGGCACCGTGGGTCAGCCGGAACGTGTCGGTCCGGTACTCCGCGTGCATGACCGATGCCGCGGCGCCGCCGACAGGCAGCGGGCCGACATCCCAGGCGAAATCCGGCCGCAGCGGCGAGAGTGGATGCGCGAACAGGGCATGGTGCAGACGCCCCCAGGACCAGGTTGCCGGTTCCTGACCCATGCGGGCACGACAATCCCGGAAAGCGGCGCCCATGGTCTCGATGAGGAGAGCGTCGCGCGTGGCCGGATCGAATCCCATCTCCAGGCGCTCGATCAGGCTCTGCGTGTCGCCGGGCGGCAGCAGGCGATGCGTCTCGGCATCCGGCACCAGTGCCTTCAGCAGCGCCGGGCGCAGATGGCGGCCCCAGAACACCTCGATCAGGGCAGCCGCCGCGGAGTTCTCGTGCAGCGTACCGTCGAACGCGGCCAGCATGGCCCGGGCCGCCGCGACATCGGGATCCGACACCGCCGGCAGCGCGCGGACCAGATCGGCGAGCCGCCGGGCCGGCTCGGACAGCGCGTCGCCCTGAAGGGCCTGGGAATCCGCCACGCTGTGCCGGGTCTGCCCGTCGAGCACCGCCCGGATCCGGCGGGCGCGCCAAGGCTCGGCCCACTCGAAACCGACCTTGCGGGTTTCGGTCGGAAAGTCCGGCGGCAGGTTCATCTCGTTGGCGGTAGCGAGGTAACCCTCCGGCGGGTCGATGCGGGAGGGCAGGGCGCTGGAATCGTGGAATCCTGCCCAGTCGTAGCGGCCATCGCCCGGCACCGGCAGCAACCCGTCATGGGCGGGGCGAACCGGCGCCTTGCCGGCCATGAACCAGGCGATCCGCCCGGTCACGTCGGCGTAGAGCTGGTTGACGGAGGGGGCCGACCAGTGGCGTAGGGCCTGCCCGAACGCCTCCGGGGTCGTGGCGCCGAGATAGGCTAGGCTGCCGAGATAGGCGGCAGCACCCGGCTCGGACCAGACCGTGCGCAACGCGAAGGCGCGTCCCCCCGCCTCACGGAGCACCGGACCGTGCCGGGTGAAGCCGAGCACAACGGTCTCATCCGGCCCGCCGCGAACCGGGATCGTTTCGGTTATCCGCTCGATCGGCTCCCAGCCGCCTTCGTATCGGTACCGATCCGGATGCTCGGGATCGGTCTCACACACAAAAAGATCCTCCTGGTCCATCGGCGCAATGGTCAGGCTGAAGGCCGCATGGCCGTTATGACCGATGGAGATACCCGGCAGCGCCGGCTCGCCGGCCCCGATCACGTCGAGGCCCGGAGCGGTGAGGTGGACCGCGTAGCGCAGCGAGGGCTGCAGGTAGATCCGATGCGGGTCGCTCGCCAGGATCGGTCGCCCGGTCTCGGTGCGGGCGGGTCCCACCACCCAATTGTTCGAGCCCTCGGCCGGCTCCTTCGGGGCGGCACGCGGCCCGCGCGTGACGGCACCGTGCGCATCGACCCTGGTCCAGTGCCAGGCCTCCTCGCGCGTCGCCGCCATCCGCTCGGGCGTGAACCCGACCGGGGCGGTGGCCAACCGAAAAGCGTCGAGGAGATCGTCGGGCCAGCCGGCGGCGTCGATCCCGTCCGGGACGACCGGATCGTGGGGCGGGCTGATCCGCTTGCGCAGGTCGTCTGCGGCAAGGCCGGCGTTGCGGGTCTCGGCCCTGGCAAGCACACGGGCGCGGGCGACCTCGGACAGGACGTTGCGCACCAGCCCGTGGCTGCGGATCCGGACCACGTCCTCCGGCAGCCACCGGGACGGGCGCGTGTCCGTCAGGGCGAATTCCGGCGGCAGCAGCGCCGGCCGCGCCTCGGTCAGCACTACGAAGGCGTTGATCCCGTCTACGAAGGCCGTGACGATCGCCCGCGTGTCCTGCGGCCCGTAGGCGGCCCACTCGGCCGCCCTATCCCCGCGATACAGGAACAGCCGGGCGGCGCGATCCTGGGCGAGGTAGCCTGGCCCGAAATCCGCCGCCAGCAAGCCGAGGCCGCGCTTGCGCCAGAGGTCGAGCTGCCACAGCCGGTCCCGGGCGGCGTTGAACCCCTGGGCCCGGAACGCGTCGAGCGTCGTTCCGGCCCGGATATGCGCCACCCCCCAGCGGTCGATCCGGATCTCCACCGGGCCTTCCAGCCCGGTGAGCGGGTAGCTGGTGCGGTTCACAGAGCCACTTCGATCAGGTGCGGGCCGGGATCTGCCAGGGCGTGCTGGAACGCCGCGATGAAGGCCTCAAGCGTCTCCACGCGCAGACCCTCGACGCCGAAGCCCCTGGCGAGGCTGACCCAATCCAGGGCCGGATCGTCGAGGCTCAGCATGCCGATCGCCTTGGGGCCGGGATTGAGCGCGCCGACATTGGTGAGTTCCGCCCGCAGGATCGCGTAGGAGCGGTTCGACCAGACCAGGGTCACAACGTCGAGGCGCTCCCGGGCCTGGGTCCAGAGCGCCTGCACGGTGTAGAGGCCGCTGCCGTCGGCCTGGAGGTTGATCACCTTGCGGCCTGGGCAGGCGATCGCCGCCCCGGTGGCCATCGGGATGCCCAGCCCGATCGACCCGCCGCTGAGCTGCAGCCAGGAATGCGGCGCCGCATCCCGGGTCAGGGCGAAGAAGTTGCGGCCCGTGGTGATCGACTCGTCGCAGATCACCGCGCCCTCCGGGATCAGTGCACCCAGGACTTGGCCGATCGTGTCCTGGTCGAGGGGTCCGGAGGTGGGGAGCTTCGGTCGCGGGTTCACGGCGACAGGCTCGGCGGGCGGTGCTTCGACTGCCTCGGCCAGCCGCTCCAGCGCGTCGATCTGGTCCTCCTCGGGGGCGGCGAGGGTGATGGTCGAGGCTCCCTCCGGGGCGAGCAGGCTCGGCTTGCCCGGATAGGCGAAGAAGCCGACCGGCTGGGTCGCGCCGATCAGGATGATGTGGCGGAAACCCTTGAGGGCCTCGATCGCCTGGTCGATCGGGTAAGGCAGGCGCTCGATCGGCACGGTGCCGGCGCCGCGGTCGATCCGGGCGTTCGAGGTCATCGCCATCAGCGTCGCGCCGGTCTTGTGGGCGATCCGGTCGGCGATGACCCGGCCCTCGCCCCGCACCGCCCGGTCGCCGAGATGCAGGAGCACCGGCTCGCCGCTGGAGAGCGCCGCCACCGCGGCTGCGATCGCCGAATCCTCGGCTCGAGCCCGCTCGGGGATTGCCGGCACCGGCGCGATACCGGTCCCGGGGTCCCACGCGGTGTTGGCCGGCAGGACCAGGGTCGCGACCTGCCCCGGCGCGGTGCGGGCGG
>NZ_VRVD01000197.1:0-7808 GCF_008040015.1 Methylobacterium sp. WL18
TTTGGTCCTTTGGGGGTGGGGTTTTTGCGGGGGTTTGTTGGTCTTGTTGTTTTTTTGCCTCTTTTTCTTCCGCGGCCCCCTCCAACGTTGCGCTGCGCAACGTTGACTGACGCCGCTAAGCCGTTACATGAGTCTCTAGGAGATTCTCATGAACGCAAGTCATGCCGCCTTCTTCGACCGTCCCGAAGCCGCCGCCATCAGGAGGATCCTGACCGGTCCCGAAAAAATCCCGCAATACGAACTGCTGAGCCGCCTGGAGATCCCGGCCGTGCAGGCGGTGGTTTGGGACATCGAGCCGATCATCGAAAGTTTTGATCCGGCGACACGTAATCACGCGATCCAATCGACCGGCGCATTGATCGGAGATCTACTAACGGCACGAGGATTCCGCATCGCTCGGGACGCGCGTGGCGAAAAGCGCCGTGGCCGCGTGCGGAAAGCGAAATTCGTCAAGTCCGGCACGATCTGGGAGATGCCCGCTGAGCCAAACGGAAGCCACGCCGAGAAGGTGGCAGCGATCATGGATGACATCATGGATCGCTACCGGAACACTCTCGCCGAGTTGGCGAAATGATCGAGGATCGGACCGATGACGAACCGGAATGGTTGACGACCGCTGACGTCATCAACGCACACGCGAAACAGCTCCGCATCTTCGGCGGGGCGTCCGGGATCCGGGATCCGGGCGCACTCGAATCGGCATTGGGCCGTCCGATCAACCGGTGGCGCTACGAAGGTACGGAGCTTCCTGAACTTGCTGCAGCCTATGCTTTCGGCATCGTCCGCAATCATCCGTTCGTCGATGGTAACAAACGCGCCGGGTTCTTGGCGATGCTCGGCTTCTTACTGCTGAACAATGTGCGGTTTGCTCCGGACAAAGCGGAAGCGACTGCCGTCATCCTCGGCCTCGCGGCGGGCGAGATCGACGAATCCGGCCTGACCCGTTGGATCCGAGACAACTGGCCGGCCGGCTGAGACGCCGCGGCGCAGCGACCCGGCGCTCTGGTGCGCCGCCGGCGAAGGCTTATGTCCAAGTCTGCACCGAGGAAGATCCTGGACAATGGCCGAGACCGACCGCGAAGCCAATCGCTTCTCCGCCCGCGCGGGCCGCTACGCCAGCGTAGGCGCCAATGTCGGCGGCGTCGCCGCGCGGATGGCGATGTCCCGGCTGTTCGGCAAGGAGGGGACGACCAGCGCAGCGGCCCTGGCGCAGGCTCTCGGCGGGTTGAAAGGCCCGATCATGAAGGTGGCGCAGCTTCTGGCCACCATTCCCGACCTGCTGCCGCCCGAATACGCGGCGGAACTCCAGAAGCTCCAGGCCGACGCGCCACCCATGGGCGCCGCATTCGTGAAGCGCCGGATGCAATCCGAGCTGGGGATCGGCTGGCAGGGCCGATTCGGCAGTTTCGACCTGAAGCCCGCGGCCGCGGCCTCGCTGGGACAGGTCCACCGGGCGACCACGACGGATGGCGAATTGCTGGCCTGCAAGCTCCAGTATCCCGACATGCAATCGGCCGTGGAGGCCGACCTGAAGCAGCTCGAGATCGCCTTCGCGCTTCACCGGCGCATGAACAGCTGGCTCGATACCCGCGAGATCGCCAAGGAGATCGGCGCCCGGGTCCGCGAGGAACTGGATTACGAGCACGAGGCGAAGCACGCCAGCCTTTACGGCGAGGTCCTCAAGGATATCGACGCCGTGCGTGTGCCGCGGGTCTATCCGGACCTGTCGACCAAGCGCCTGCTCACCCTGAGCTGGCTCGACGGCGCCAAGATCCTGAGCTTCGCCGAGGAGCCCGTCGAGGTTCGCAACCGCATCGCGCAGTCGATGTTCAAGGCGTGGTGGCACCCGTTCAGCCGTGCGGCCGTCATCCACGGCGACCCGCATCTCGGCAACTACACGGTCTTCTCCGAGGGCGGCGAGGCGGCCGGCATCAACCTGCTGGATTACGGCTGCGTGCGGATCTTCCATCCCCGCTTCGTCGGCGGCGTCGTCGATCTGTATCGGGGCCTGCTGGAGGACGATGGCGCGCGAATCGTCCACGCCTACGAGGTCTGGGGCTTCAAGAACCTCGACAAGGAGAAGATCGAGATCCTGAACATCTGGGCGCGGTTCATTTATGGCCCGCTCCTGGAGGATCGCACCCGCACCGTGGCCGATGGGGTCAAGCCGGGCGAGTACGGCCGGAGTCAGGCGTTCCAGGTGCACCAGGCTCTAAAGGAGCGGGGCCCGGTGACGGTGCCGCAGGAGTTCGTGTTCATGGACCGCGCCGCCGTGGGCCTCGGAGCGGTGTTCCTCCATCTCCGCTCGGAGCTGAACTATCACCAGCTGTTCGAGGCCGAGATCGAGCACTTCTCGCTGGAGGAGCTGGCGCAGCGGCAGAGTCAGATCCTGACCCAGGCCGGATTGCCGATGCCGGCCTAGTTGGCCCTTCGGGAGTCCACCGAGGGGGCAATCAACTTGCGTGCGTCCGATTGCGGCAGGAAAACGCTTGAGCTACATCCCAATGCGACCACAAGAAGTCGCATCCAAGGGAAACGAGCGCACGATGGCCGAGAGTGAGACGGTGGGCGGGCACACCTACAGCCCGGCGATGGACGCAAGCACCCACGAGCAGACCTATCGCGGCTTCGTTCGCTTCGTCGAGATCGGCACCGGGGTGGTGATCTGCTGGGTGCTGGCCCTCGCCGTGGGCGGCATCCGCGAAGCCTGGCTGCTGGCGATCCTCAGCGTGATCGTGTCGGGTGCCGCTGGCGCCGTCGGGGCGCTGGCCCCCGCGATCGGCTGGCGCGGCCCCCTCGTGGTGGCGATTCTCCTGTTCCTCTACCTGGCCTTCGCCTGATCGCGCGAAGATAACCGCGCGCCTGATTGTGACGAGCGGTTCGATGACGCGTTGAAGCGCGGCTGTCCTGTCGGCAGCCCGCGGGTTACATTCCCACTTATTCCATCAGCGCAATCTTCATTCGCGTCTCGAAAAGCCGTGCCGGTTCGCGCATTCGGGAGGCCAAGCTTATCCAGGGGAAGCCTCGCATGCGCATCGCTGTGCTGTCCGAGACGGACTCTGCGGAGCCGCGGGTGGCCGCGGTCCCGGAGACCGTCAAAAAGTTCAAGGCGCTCGGTGTCGACATCACCGTGCAGGCGGGGGCCGGGCAGAAGGCCGGGGTCCTGGATTCCGAATACGAGGCGGCCGGGGCCGAGATCGCCGGCAGCGCCGCCGACGCGGCACGGGATGCCGACCTTGTCCTGAAGGTCCGGCGGCCGGCCGAAGAGGAGCTGTCGCTGCTCAAGCGCGGCGCCACCGTGGTCGCGATCATGGATCCCTACGGCAACGAGCCCGCGCTGAAGGCGATGGCCGAAGCCGGCGTCTCGGGCTTCGCCATGGAGCTGATGCCCCGCATCACCCGAGCGCAGGTGATGGACGTGCTCTCCTCGCAGGCGAACCTCGCCGGCTATCGCGCGGTCGTCGACGGCGCTGCCGAGTACGGCCGCGCCATGCCGATGATGATGACGGCGGCCGGCACCGTGCCGGCGGCCCGCGTGTTCATCATGGGCGTCGGCGTCGCCGGCCTCCAGGCGATCGCCACGGCCCGGCGCCTGGGCGCGGTGGTGACCGCCACGGACGTGCGCCCCGCCACCAAGGAACAGGTCGAGTCCCTCGGCGCGAAGTTCGTCGCGGTCGAGGACGACGAGTTCAAGCAGGCCGAGACCGCGGGCGGCTACGCCAAGGAGATGTCGGCGGGCTACCAGGCCAAGCAGGCCGAGCTGGTGAAGGGCCACATCGCCAAGCAGGACATCGTCATCACCACGGCGCTGATCCCCGGCCGTCCGGCCCCGAAGCTGGTGTCCGAGGAGATGGTCGCCTCGATGAAGCCCGGCTCGGTCCTGATCGATCTCGCGGTCGAGCGCGGCGGCAACGTCGCGGGCGCCAAGCCGGGTGAGGTGGTGGTGACCGATCGCGGCGTGAAGATCGTCGGCCACACCAACGTGCCGGGGCGCCTCGCCGCAACGGCGTCGAGCCTCTACGCGCGCAACCTCTACGCCTTCGTCGAGACCCTGATCGACAAGGAGTCGAAGGCGCTGGCGATCAACTGGGACGACGAGCTGGTGAAGGCCACCAACCTGACCCGTGACGGTTCCGTGGTCCACGCCTCGTTCCAGGCGAAGACCGACGGACCGGCCTCGGAAGCTGCCGCCGTGGGTCTGGCCAAGTCGGAGACCGGTAAGGCCGAGCCCGCCCCGGCCCCGTCCGACGCCCGCTGAAGACCGATCGCGAGGAGAAGCAGTATGGCAAACCTTGTCGTCCCTCCCGATCAGGCCGCTGATCAGACCCGCGTCCTGGCCGACGCGGCGCGCGCAGCCGCCGATGTCGCCCGCAACGCGGCCGACCAGGCCCAGGCCATCGCGGCCGGGATGGGCCATGGGATCAGCGCCGCCACCGGCGGGGCCGTCGATCCCTTCATCTTCCAGTTCGCCATCTTCGTGCTGGCGATCTTCGTCGGCTACTACGTCGTCTGGTCCGTGACCCCCGCGCTGCACACCCCGCTGATGTCGGTCACCAACGCGATCTCGTCGGTGATCATCGTCGGCGCACTCCTGGCGGCCGGCGTGCCGCTTATGGAGAAGGGCACCGGCTGGGCCCGCGCCTTCGGCTTCATCGGCATCGTGCTGGCCAGCGTGAATATCTTCGGTGGCTTCCTCGTGACCCAGCGCATGCTCGGCATGTACAAGAAGAAGGCCTGAGACGATGTCCCAGAACGTCTCCGCCCTTCTCTACATCGTCGCCGGCGTCCTGTTCATCATGGCGTTGCGGGGGCTCTCGCACCCGACCACGTCGCGGCAGGGTAACCTCTACGGCATGATCGGCATGGCGCTCGCCGTGCTGACCACGCTGATCGGCCATCCGCCGGCCGGCTTCGGCGCCTGGATCCTCGTGATCCTCGGCATCGGCATCGGCGGCGGCGCGGGCGCGGTCATCGCCAAGCGCGTCCCGATGACGGCGATGCCGCAACTCGTGGCCGCGTTCCACTCGCTGGTCGGCTTGGCTGCCGTGGCTGGCGCCGCGGCGACCCTCTACGCGCCGCAGGCGGTGGGCATCCTCGAGAACGGCCACATCCACAAGCAGTCGCTGTTCGAGATGGCGCTGGGCGCCGCGATCGGTGCGATCACCTTCACCGGCTCGGTCATCGCCTTCGCCAAGCTCGACGGGCGGATGTCCGGCAAGCCGATCATGCTGCCCCAGCGGCACCTGATCAACATCGGCATCGCGGTGGCGCTGGTGGTGCTGATCGCCCTGTTCATCGGCAACGAGAGCAAGGCAGTGTTCTGGCTGATCGTGCTGCTGTCCTTCGCTCTGGGCGGCCTGCTCATCATCCCGATCGGCGGCGCCGACATGCCCGTCGTCGTGTCGATGCTCAATTCGTACTCGGGTTGGGCGGCGGCCGGCATCGGCTTCACCCTCGGCAACCTCGCTCTGATCATCACCGGCTCGCTGGTCGGCTCCTCGGGCGCGATCCTGTCGTACATCATGTGCCACGCGATGAACCGGTCGTTCATCTCGGTCATCCTGGGCGGCTTCGGCGGCGATACGGCGGCCGCCGGCCCGGGTCAGGTCGAGACGCGCCCGGTCAAGCAGGGCTCGGCCGACGACGCGGCCTACATCATGAAGAACGCCGAGCGGGTGATCATCGTCCCGGGCTACGGCATGGCGGTCGCGCAGGCGCAGCACTCCCTGCGGGAGATGGCCGACATGCTGAAGAAGGAGGGCGTCGACGTGAAGTACGCCATCCACCCGGTCGCGGGCCGCATGCCGGGCCACATGAACGTGCTGCTCGCGGAGGCGAACGTGCCCTACGACGAGGTGTTCGAGCTGGAGGACATCAACGGCGAGTTCCCGCAGGCCGACGTGGCCTTCGTGATCGGCGCCAACGACGTCACCAACCCGGCCGCGAAGACCGACAAAGCCTCGCCGATCTACGGCATGCCCATCCTGGACGTGGAGCGAGCCAAGACGGTGCTGTTCATCAAGCGCGGCATGGGTTCGGGCTATGCCGGTGTCGAGAACGAGGTGTTCTTCCGCGACAACACCATGATGCTGTTCGGCGACGCCAAGAAGGTGGTCGACAACATCCTCAAGGCGTTCTGAGACACCCTGGGGTTCGGTTTCGGCGAGGGGCGGGCAGCGATGCGCGCCCCTTTGTCGTGCCGGCTCACGGTCGAGCGCGGCCGCTGTTGCTGTCGCGCCCGCGCGTCCGGGGCCGACACGGTGTAGGGTACCGCCCGTGTCCGCCGCCACCGCCTCGCCGATCACCGAACCGCCGCCGTTCCTGGGCGTCTCAGCATCCGTGACCGGACGGCGCTGGCAGGAGCGCTGTGCCGGCCCGGCGGTGCAGAACCAGATCGCCAAGATGGTCCAGGCCCACGGCCTGCCGGAGCTGCTGGCCCGGGTCCTGGCCGGTCGGCAGGTGGCCCCGGACGAGGCCGCCCGGCATCTCGCGCCGCGCCTGCGCGACCTGATGCCGGATCCGGATACGCTTCTCGACATGGATGTGGCCGTGCGGCGGCTGGTCCGCGCGATCCGGCGCGGGGAGATCGTCGCCGTGTTCGGCGATTACGACGTCGACGGCGCGGCCAGCGCCGCGATGCTCGCCGGCTACCTGCGCCAGCTCGGCCTCCGGGCCCCAATCCACATTCCCGACCGGATCACCGAGGGCTACGGACCCAACGTCGCAGCGATCACCGCGCTCGCAGCCGAGGGGGCGACGCTACTGGTCTGCGTCGATTGCGGCACCAGCGGCCACGGCCCGCTGGAGGAGGCCGAGAAGCTTGGCCTCGACGTGATCGTCCTGGACCATCACGCGGCGGCCGAGGTGCTGCCCCCGGCCCGGGCCGTGGTTAACCCGAACCGCCTCGACGACCTCTCCGGACTCGGCCATCTCTGCGCCGCCGGCGTGGTGTTCCTGACCCTCGCCGCCCTGAACCGTGCCCTGCGCCGGGACGGCTTCTTCGGGCCGCATCGCCCCGAGCCGGCGCTCACCGATGCCCTCGACCTCGTGGCGCTGGCGACCGTCGCCGACGTCGTGCCGCTGGTGGGCCTGAACCGCGCCTTCGTGACCCAGGGGCTGACGGTGATGCGCCACCGGGGCCGGACCGGCCTGGCCGCTCTGCTCGACGCCGCCTCGCTCAGCGAGCCGCCGGAAGCGTGGCATCTCGGCTTCGTGCTCGGGCCGCGGATCAATGCCGGCGGCCGGATTGGGGATTCGGCGCTGGGGGCGCGCCTGCTCACCACCGCGGATCCCGCCGAGGCCGCCCGCATCGCCGCGGACCTCGACCGTCTCAACCGCGAGCGTCAGGCCATCGAGGCCCATGCGGTGGCGGAGGCGGAAGCCGAGATGGACCGCGCCCTGACCCTCGATCCGGCACGCGCCGTCCTGGTGACCGGGGACGCCGCATGGCATCCGGGCATCGTCGGGCTGATCGCGGCGCGACTGAAAGAACGCTTCAACCGGCCGGCCTTCGCGTTCGCGATCAGGCCCGACGGCAGCGCCACCGGTTCCGGGCGCTCGATCCCCGGGGCCGATCTCGGCCTGGCCGTCCGGGCCTGCGTCGAGGCCGGTCTGGCGAGCAAGGGCGGCGGCCACGCCATGGCGGCGGGCGTCACCCTGCGGGCCGACGACATCCCGCGCTTCGAGACCCATCTCGCCGCGTTGCTCGGCGCCAGCGTCGCCGTCTCACGGGCCGCCGACGCCCTGCTGATCGACGGCGGGTTGAGCGCCGGCGGCGCAACCGCCGAGACCGTGCGGCTGCTCCAGCG
>NZ_VRVD01000198.1:0-7786 GCF_008040015.1 Methylobacterium sp. WL18
CTGGAGCGCTACCGGGGCGGGGGCGGGCTCCCGTCCAGCGTCGAGAACATCGACTACGCCGACCGCCGGGTGACCCTGCTGCCGGAAAAGACCCGGATCGGCCGGTTGGCCGCGAGCCGGATACCGTCGCACTGCTCGGTCTTCGTCAACATCGGCACGACCCCCGAGGCCGTGGCCCGGGAATTGACCCGGCACGACGACCTCAGCGTCATCACCAACAACCTCAACGTCGCGCTGTCGCTCGCCGACGCCACGGAATTCCACATCGTCGTGGCCGGCGGCACCGTGCGCAACCGCGACGGCGCGGTGCTGGGCCAGCTCACCTGCGACACGCTCAGCCAGTTCCGGGTCGACGTGGCGGTGATCGGCATCAGCGGGATCGACGCCGACGGCGCGCTGCTCGACTACGATTACGAGGAAGTGCGGGCGACGCAGACCATCCTGGCCCATGCCCGCAAGACCTTCCTGGTGGCGGATCATACCAAGTTCACCCGGAGGCCGATGGTACAGGTCGGGCGCCTGGATCAGGTCGACACGTTCTTCACCGACCGGATGCCGCCCCCGGAGGTCGTCGCGATGATCGAGCGCCAGGGTGTGACCCTGGCGGTGGCGGACAACGTGGGCGAACCGTAACGAACACGCGTTTTTTCGCTTGCGAAAATCTGCAGGCGGCTCAATATGTCCTCAACCTACCATCGAGGGTGGGAGAGGAGGAACAATGCCGGCTGCACAGCGCCAGCGCGAGCCGTCCGACGCCTACGACCTTCTGGTCATCGGCGGCGGCATCAACGGCACCGGGATCGCACGCGACGCGACGGGCCGCGGCCTGTCGGTCCTGCTGGCCGAGCGCGGGGATCTGGCCGGCTTCACCTCCTCGTCCTCGACGAAGCTGATCCACGGCGGCCTGCGCTACCTCGAATATTACGAGTTCCGCCTCGTCCGCGAAGCCCTGGCCGAGCGCGAGCGGCTGCTGCGCCAGGCCCCCCACGTGATCTGGCCCCTGCGCTTCGTCTTGCCCCACGACGAGGGCCTGCGCCCGGCCTGGATGCTGCGCCTCGGCCTGTTCCTGTACGACCATCTCGCGCGGCTGCGGACCCTGCCGGGCTCCAAGTCCGTGAACCTGCGCAGCTCGCCCTACGGCGCGCCGCTGCAAAAGCGGCTGACCAAGGGCTTCGTCTATTCCGACTGCTGGGTCGAGGACAGCCGCTTGGTCGTGCTCAACGCCATGGATGCCCGCGAGCGCGGCGCCACGGTGCTGACCCGCACGGGCGTCGTCTCGGCCCGGCGCGACGGAGACGGCTGGGTCGCGACGCTCCACGACGAGCGCGGCGGCAGTGAGCGGACCGTACGGGCCAAGGCCGTGGTCAACGCCGCAGGCCCGTGGGTGAGTGCGACGCTGGGCGGCACGCTCGGCATCAACAGCCGCGCAGCGGTCCGTCTGATCAAGGGCAGCCACATCGTGGTGAAGCGCCTGTTCCCGGGGGACCAGGCCTACATCCTGCAGCAGCCCGACAAGCGCATCATCTTCGCGATCCCCTACGAGCGCGACTTCACGCTGATCGGCACCACCGACGTGCCCTATGACGGCGAGCCCGGGCCGGTCTCGATCTCTCCCGAGGAGACCGACTACCTCTGCGGCTGCATCAACCGCTCCTTCGACACCCGCATCACCCCGGCCGACGTGGTCTGGAGCTATTCGGGCGTGCGCCCGCTCTACGACGACGCGGCCGAGAACGCCTCCGCGGTGACCCGCGACTACGTCCTCGACGTGGAGGACCAGGGCGGCAAGGCGGCGGTTCTGTCGGTGTTCGGCGGCAAGATCACCACGTATCGGCGGCTGGCCGAGCACGCGATCGAGAAGCTCAAGCCGTTCTTCCCCGGCCTCAAGCCGGCCTGGACCGGCGAGGCGGTGCTGCCCGGCGGCGCCATGCCGGACGCGGACTTCGATTCTTTCCTCGCCAAGCTCCAGGCGGAAAAGCCGTTCCTGCCTACCGAGACCGCGCGGCGCCTCGCCCGCGCCTACGGGACCAAGACGCGCGAGATCGTCGGGACCGCGCAATCCATGGCGGATCTCGGCGAGGTGTTCGACGGTGGCCTCACGGCGGCCGAGGTCGATTACCTGCGCGTCGCGGAATGGGCGGTCACCGCCGAGGACATCCTCTGGCGCCGCTCGAAGCTTGGCCTGCGCACCGGCCCCGAGAGCGCCGCGCGGCTTACCGCGTACCTCGACCGCAGGGCCGAGGCAGCATGATCTTGCCGAACCCGATCCGGCGCGAGACCGGTCGGACATAACTCAGGGAGGGAACGATGAGCCGTTACGTCGGGGCCATCGACCAGGGCACCACGAGCAGCCGCTTCATGGTGTTCGATCGCGAGGGCAGCGTGATCGCGCTGGCCCAGGCCGAGCACGCGCAGATCTATCCGGCTCCTGGACATGTCGAGCACGACGCCGCCGAGATCTGGACCAAGACCCAGGGTGTGATGCGCGAGGCCCTGGACAAGGCCGGCCTCCAGCCCACTGACCTCGCGGCCGTCGGCATCACCAACCAGCGCGAGACCACGCTGATCTGGGACCGGCGCACCGGCAAGCCGCTGCACAACGCCCTGGTCTGGCAGGATACCCGCAACGACCGGCTGGTCTCCGAATTCGCCCGCGACGGCGGCCGCGACCGGTTCCGCGACCTCACCGGCCTGCCGCTGGCGAGCTATTTTTCCGGACTCAAGCTGCGCTGGCTGCTCGACCACGTCGAAGGCGCCCGCGAGCGGGCCGAAGCCGGCGACGTGCTGTTCGGCAACATCGACACCTGGCTGGTCTGGAACCTCACCGGCGGCACCGAGGGCGGGCTGCACGTCACCGACGTGACCAATGCCAGCCGCACGCAGTTGATGTCGCTCAAGACCCTGGAATGGGACGACGGCATGCTGAGCGTCTTCGGCATCCCGAAGGCGATGCTCCCCAGAATCGTCTCGTCGAGCGAGGTCTACGGCGAGACCAAGGCGCCGTTCGCGGGCGTGCCGATCGCCGGCATCCTGGGCGACCAGCAGGCGGCCCTGTTCGGGCAGACCTGCTTCGCACCCGGCGAGGCCAAGAACACCTACGGCACCGGCTGCTTCGCGCTGATGAACACCGGCACCGAGCCGGTCCCGTCCAAGGCCGGCCTGGTCACGACCCTGGCCTACCGCCTCGACGGCCAGAAGCCCGCCTACGCGCTCGAAGGCTCCATCGCGATCACCGGCGCCCTGGTGCAGTGGCTGCGCGACAACCTCCACATGATCAAGGATTCGGCCGAGGTCGAGACGCTGGCCACCACCGTCGAGGACAATGGCGGCGTCTACTTCGTGCCGGCCTTCTCGGGCCTCTACGCGCCGCACTGGAACGAGGGTGCGCGCGGGCTGATCATCGGCCTCACCCGCTACGTCAACCGCGGCCACATCGCCCGCTCGGTGCTGGAGGCGACGGCCTTCCAGACCCACGAGGTGCTGGACGCCATGGCCAAGGATTCCGGCATTCCCGTCAAGGAGCTGCGGGCCGATGGCGGCATGGTCGCCAACAACACGCTGATGCAGTTCCAGGCCGACATGCTCGACGTGCCGGTGGTGCGCCCGAAGGTCTCCGAGACCACGGCGCTCGGCGCCGCCTACGCGGCCGGCCTCGCGGTCGGCTACTGGAACGGCCTCGACGACCTCAAGCGCAACTGGGGCGTCGACAAGCGCTGGACCCCGAAGATGGATGCCGGCCAGCGCGAAAAGATCGCCGCCGCCTGGGGCCGGGCGGTGCAGCGCTCCTTCGACTGGAAGCTCGACGAGGATTGAGCGGGCCGGTCCCGGGGTCCGAAAGGGCTCCAGCCCAGCCCGTACAAGGTGTTTCCGGAAGTGCGGGAACACCGACCAGACGCGCTCTCCTCCCCCTTGTGGGGAGGGGAAACACGCGGCTCTTTCGATACGTGACAGCCATGGATCGAGATCCCGGTATCCAGATCAAACACCTTAAAGGGCTAGGTAGCAGACCTTTTGAAAAAGATGTTCCGACCCTCGACCGAAGCCTGAGGCCGAGGACGGTAAAACCTCAAAAAGAAGACTTTCGTAACAAGACGACCTTTGGGGGAGACCAGACCATGACGTCGCCATTCCTGGGTGAATTCCTCGGCACGATGACACTAATTGTGCTGGGAGACGGTGTCGTCGCCGGCGCCCTGCTCAAGCGATCCAAGGCCGAGAACGCCGGCTGGATCGCGATCACCGCCGGCTGGGCCTTCGCGGTGCTCGCCGGGATCTTCGTCGCCACCGCCACCGGCAGCCCGGATGCACATCTCAACCCGGCCGTGACCGTGGCGGGCGCCGTCAGCTCCGGCGATGTCTCGAAGCTCGCCGTCTACATCCCGGCCCAGATGCTCGGCGCCTTCGCGGGCGCGGCGATCGTCTGGCTGCACTACCTGCCGCACTGGGCGGCAACCCCCGAGCAGGACCTGAAGCTCGCCTGCTTCTGCACCGGGCCGGCGATCCGGGACGCCAAGGCCAACTGGACCTCCGAGATCATCGCGACCTTCTTCCTGATCCTGACCATCTCGGCGCTGGTGACCAACACGCTGGGCGCCTCCGGGGCGATCCCGCGCGGGGTCGCGCCCTACATGGTCGGCATGCTGGTCTGGGGCGTCGGCCTCTCGCTCGGCGGCACAACCGGCTACGCCATCAACCCCGCCCGCGACCTCGGGCCGCGCATCGCCCACGCGGTCCTGCCGATCGCCGGAAAGGGCGCGTCCGACTGGGGCTACGCGCTGGTTCCGGTGGGCGGCCCGGTGATCGGGGCGGCACTGGCCGGCCTGCTCGTGCGGGTGCTCGGGATCTGACGGAAACGCGGCATCCTCAACCACCGCATGGCGTCCCGGCGTCGCGGTGGTTTGCGGCGCGGGGCCGGGCGCCTTAAGTCAGTCTCTATTGACAGACCGCGCCCCCGGGCGCTTCCCCGCGGTGTGGCATGGCCATCGTCCTCGATATCCTGAAGAACGATCCGCGCTCCGCGCGCCTGCGCCACCCCGAGAAGGCGCACCGGCCGGACCAGCCCGTCCAGGCCAAGAAGCCGGACTGGATCCGGGTCAAGGCGCCGGGCTCCAAGGCCTGGACCGAGACCCAGAAGATCGTGCGCGAGCACGGCCTCGTCACGGTCTGCGAGGAGGCCGGCTGCCCCAATATCGGCGAGTGCTGGGAGAAGCGGCACGCCACCTTCATGATCATGGGCGACACCTGCACGCGGGCCTGCGCCTTCTGCAACGTCCGCACCGGCCTGCCCGACGCCCTGGATCAGCGCGAGCCCGAGAAGATCGGCGACTCGGTGGCCAAGCTCGGCCTGCACCACGTGGTGATCACCTCGGTGGACCGGGACGACCTGAAGGACGGCGGCGCCCAGCATTTCGCCCGGACCATCGCGGCGATCCGTCGGGCGAGCCCCGGCACCACGGTGGAGATCCTCACCCCCGACTTCCTGCGTAAGGACGGGGCCCTGGAGGTCGTCGTCGCGGCCAAGCCCGACGTGTTCAACCACAACCTTGAGACGGTGCCGGCCAAGTACCTCACGGTGCGGCCGGGCGCCCGCTACTTCCACTCGGTGCGCCTGCTGCAGCGGGTGAAGGAACTCGACCCGACCATCTTCACCAAGTCCGGCATCATGGTCGGGCTCGGCGAGGAACGCAACGAAGTGCTCCAGCTGATGGACGATCTGCGCTCGGCCGAGGTCGACTTCCTGACCATCGGCCAGTACCTGCAGCCGTCCAAGAAGCATCATGAGGTCGTGCGCTTCGTGCCGCCCGACGAGTTCAAGACCTACGAGACCACCGCCTACGCCAAGGGCTTCCTGCTGGTCTCGGCTACGCCCCTGACCCGCTCGTCGCACCATGCCGGCGAGGACTTTTCCAAGCTGCAGGCGGCCCGGCTCGCCAAGCATGCTGCCTCGCATGCCCCTTCGCACGCCCCCGCCCTCTCGGCCTGAGCACGTCGGAACAGAAATGCCGTCCTTCCGGGTTACCCGCACGGTGCGGCATTCGCCGCAGCAGATGTACGATCTCGTGGCCGACGTGGAGCGCTACCCGGAATTCCTGCCGCTGTGCGAATCCCTGCGGGTGATCCGCCGCCAGGAGATGCCGGAGGGCGGGCAGGTGTTGGTCGCCGAGATGGGCGTGGGCTACAAGGCGATCCGCGAGCGCTTCACGACTCGGGTCAGCCTCGATCCGGCCAACCACAAGATCGTGGCCGAGTACATCGACGGCCCGTTCCGGCACCTCGAGAACCGCTGGTCGTTCAAGGAGGCCCCGAACGGGGGCTGCGCCGTGGACTTCTTCATCACCTACGAATTCAAGAGCCGGACGCTGGGCCTCCTGATGGGCACGATGTTCGACCGCGCCTTCCGCAAGTTCACCGACGCCTTCGAAGGCCGGGCGGACCGGATGTACGGCACCGCCTGAACGCGTCAGGTCCGGGCCGGCGCGGATACGTGCTCCGGCCGCACGCCCATCCCGATCATTCGGGCGGGCAGGATCTGGAGCATCGGCAGCCTGTCGAGAATCCGCAGGACGAGCGGCGCCCGGAACGGCGCATCGGCCTTGAGCGCGGTGGCGATCACCCGGGCCTGGATGATCCGCTGCAGCGCCTGCGTCGCCCGGACCGGGAACATCCGCCGGGCCTGGACCCGGGCAAGGTCGGCCTCGGCGACCGGCCCGGACCGCAGGGGCCCGGCCAGGATGTTGGCCGCCGCCACCGCATCCTGGATCGCGAGGTTGATGCCGACCCCGCCCACCGGCGACATCGCGTGTGCGGAATCGCCGATGCAGAGCAGGCCGGGGCGATGCCATCGCTCAAGCCGGTCGATGGTCACGGTGAGGAGCTTGACCGCGTCCCAGTCGGCGATGGACTCGGTGCGGTCGGCCAGGAACGGCGCCATCTCGGCCACCGCCGCCCGGAAGGCCGGCAGCCCCCTGGCCCGGAGTGCCGCATCGCCGCCCTTCGGGACCAGGTAGGCGCATTGCCAGGTATCGCCCCGGTCGAGGGTGATCAGGAGACGCCCCGGCGCGAACCGCCCGGCCGCCGCCTCGGGGTCGCCGTCCCGGCGGGGCAGGCGGAACCACAGCACGTCGATGGGTGCCCCGAAGGCCCGGGGCACCAAGCCGGCGCGTTCGCGCATCAGCGAATGGCGGCCATCCGCGCAGAGCACGAGGTCGGCTCGGATCGCCACCGGCCCGTCCGGCCCCTCGGCCCGCACGCCCGCGACCCGGCCCTCCACCTCGACGAGGTCGCGGGCCTCGGTCCTGCGGATCAGTTGGAACCCCGGATAGCGGGCCGCCTCGCCGGCGAGAAAGTCCAAAAAATCCCATTGCGGCATGAAGGACAGGAAGCGGTTGCGGGTCGGCAGCCGGCTGAAGTCGGCCACCTTGTAGCTCCGGCCGTTCACGACCCCCGAGAAGGACCCGACCCGCCGCTGGGGCAGGGCGCGGAAGCGCTCGGCGAGGCCGAGTTCGTCCATCAGGTCGAGGGTGGAGGGGTGGATCGTGTCGCCGCGGAAGTCGCGCAGGAAATCCGCGTGCTTCTCCAGCACCGTGACGGCGATCCCGGCCCGGGCGAAGAGCAGGCCGGCCATCATCCCGGCCGGGCCGCCGCCGACGATGCAGAGTTGGGTCTTCAGGCTGGCCATCGACCCCTCCCGCCGTTGGATCAGTCCGCCAGCGCTCCTTCGAGCAGGCCGAGCGCGTCCGCGACCGCCGCGCGGCGGATCGCGCCGCGTCCGAGGTCGCCGTAGCGC
>NZ_VRVD01000199.1:0-7782 GCF_008040015.1 Methylobacterium sp. WL18
GCAGCGCCGACAGCGCGTCGATCAGGTCGGGCAGCGCCTGCACGGGCACCAGCAGGTCGGCGAGCCCGCAAAACATCGCGTCGGCGGCGCCGACCGGCTCGCCGGTCAGGCCGAGATAGGTGCCGACCTGGCCGGGCGCCCGCGGCAGCAGCCAGGTGCCGCCGACATCCGGCAGGTAGCCGATACCGGTCTCCGGCATGGCCACGCGCGAGCGCTCGGTGACGACCCGGTGCGCGGCATGCCCCGCGAGCCCGACGCCGCCGCCCATGGTGATGCCGTCCATCACCGCCACGAACGGCTTTTCGTAAGCCGCGATGCGGGAATCCAGCCGGTACTCGTCCCGCCAGAAGGCTTCGGCGAAGGCGGTGCCGGCGTTGTCGTAGAGGCCGCGCAGGTCGCCGCCCGCGCACAGGCCGCGCTCGCCCTCGCCGGTGAGCAGCACTGCGGCGATGCCGGGATCGGCGGAGAACTGGTTCAGGGCGGCGTCGATCGCCAGGACCATGCCGTGCGTCAGGGCGTTCAGGGCCTTCGGCCGGTCGAGGCGCAGGCGCCCCAGTGCGCCGACGCGCTCGACGATCACATCGCTCATCAGCGTCCCCCGGTCAGCGCGCGGGCGATGATCACCCGCATGATCTCGTTGGTGCCTTCGAGGATCTGGTGCACCCGCAGGTCGCGGACGATTTTTTCCACCCCATACTCGGCCAGATAGCCGTAGCCGCCATGGAGCTGCAGGGCCTGGTTGGCGACCTCGAAGGCGGCATCCGTCACGTGGCGCTTGGCCATGGCGCAGAGCTGCGTGGCGGCCGGATCCTTGGCGTCGAGCGCCGCGGCGGCGTGGCGCAGGAAGGTGCGCGAGACTTCCAACGACGTGGCCATGTCGGCCAGCCGGAACTGGAGCGCCTGGAAGTCCGTGAGCTTCGCCCCGAAGGCGCGCCGGTCGGCCATGTAGGCCAGGCTCTTGTCGAGGGCCGACTGGGCGCCGCCCAGCGCGCAAGCCGCGATGTTGAGCCGGCCGCCGTCGAGGCCGCTCATGGCGATGCGGAAGCCCTGGCCCTCCGCGCCCAGGCGGTTGGCCACCGGGACCCGGCAGCCGTCGAACCGCACGGCCCGGGTCGGCTGGGCGTTCCAGCCCATCTTGCGCTCTTCCGCGCCGAAGGAGAGGCCGGGCGTGCCCTTCTCGACCACGATCGCCGAGATGCCCTTCGGCCCCGCCTCGCCGGTGCGGACCATGCAGACGTAGAGGTCGCTGACGCCGGCGCCCGAGATGAACTGCTTCTCGCCGGTCAGCACGTACTCGTCGCCGTCCCGCTCGGCACGGGTGCGCAGCGCCGCCGCGTCCGAGCCCGAGCCCGGCTCGGTCAGGCAGTAGCTGGCGATCGTCTCCATGCCCATCAGGCCCGGGATCCAGCGCTGGCGCTGGTCCGCGTCGCCGTAGGCGTCGATCATCCAGGCGCACATGTTGTGGATTGACAGGAACGCCGCCACGGTCGGGCAGCCGGTGCTCAGCGCCTCGAAGATCAGGGCGGCGTCGAGCCGCGACAGGCCGGAGCCGCCGACATCCTCGCGGACATAGATGCCGGCCATGCCGAGCGCCGCGGCGGCCCTCAGGGTCTCGACCGGAAACGTCTTGTCCCGGTCCCAGTCGAGGGCGTGCGGCGCGATATGCTCGGCCGCGAAGCCGAGCGCCATGTCGCGGATCGCGGTCCGGTCCTCATCGAGCCCGAAACTCATGGGCACTTCCTCCAAGTTCATCGCCGAGCCAGCGCAGATTCCTCATCCGCGCGGGCCACGATGGTCGCACACCGGCTGCCGTCAGGCGCAACGTGCCCCCTCTCCCGTTCGGGAGAGGGTTGGGGTGAGGGATCAGGTCTTTCCGGACAGGGCGCATCCCTCACCCTGTCCCTCTCCCGCTCGGGAGAGGGGACCCGCGCTAGCCATAGAGCCGCGCGGCTCCTTCTTCCGCCAGGACGCTCGGCCCTACCGCATCGTCGGGATGGAGAACTCCGCCCCGCTCTTGATGCCGCTCGGCCAGCGCTGCGTGACGGTCTTGGTCTTGGTGTAGAACCGGATCGCGTCCGGCCCGTGCTGGTTCAGGTCGCCGAAGCCCGAGCGCTTCCAGCCGCCGAAGGTGTGGTAGGCGATCGGGACCGGGATCGGCACGTTGACGCCGACCATGCCGACGTTCACCCGGGCGGTGAAGTCGCGCGCCGCGTCGCCGTCCTGGGTGAAGATCGCGACGCCGTTGCCGTACTGGTGCGTCGAGGGCAGCGCCAGCGCCTCCTCGTAGTTCTGCGCCCGCACAACCGAGAGGACGGGCCCGAAGATCTCTTCCTTGTAGATGGTCATGTCGGGGGTCACGCGGTCGAACAGCGAGCCGCCCATGTAGAAGCCGTTCTCGTAACCCTGGAGCTTGAAGCCGCGGCCGTCGACGGCGAGATGCGCACCCTCGGCGACGCCCTGGTCGATGTAGCCCGCGACCTTCCGGACCGCCTCGGCGGTGACCATCGGCCCGTAATCGGCCGAGCCGTCATGCGACGGGCCGATCTTGAGCGACTCGACCCGCGGGATCAGCTTTTCCATCAGGCGGTCGGCGGTGGCCTCGCCCACCGGCACCGCCACCGAGATCGCCATGCAGCGCTCGCCGGCCGAGCCGTAGCCGGCGCCGATCAGCGCATCGACCACTTGGCCCATGTCGGCGTCCGGCATGATGATCATGTGGTTCTTGGCGCCGCCGAAGCACTGGGCGCGCTTCCCCGTCTGGGCGGAGCGTACGTAGATGTACTCGGCGATCTGTGAGGAGCCGACGAAGCCCACCGCCTTGATGTCCTCGTCGTCGAGGATCGCGTCGACCGCTTCCTTGTCGCCGTTGACGACGTTCAGGATCCCGGGCGGCAGGCCGGCCTCCAGGAAGATCTCGGCGATGCGCAGCGGCACGCTCGGGTCGCGCTCGGACGGCTTCAGGATGAAGGCGTTGCCGCACGCGATGGCGGGGGCGCATTTCCACAGCGGGATCATGGCCGGGAAGTTGAACGGCGTGATGCCGGCCACGACGCCGAGCGGCTGGCGCAGGGAGTAGACGTCGATTCCGGGGCCGGCGCCCTCGGTGTACTCGCCCTTGAGCAGGTGCGGGATGCCGCAGGCGAACTCGACCACCTCGACGCCGCGCTGGATGTCGCCCTTGGCGTCCGGCACGGTCTTGCCGTGCTCGGAGGCCAGCAGCTCGGCCAGGCTGTCCATCTCGCCGCGGATCAGTTCGAGGAAGCGCATCATCACCCGGGCGCGCTTCTGCGGGTTGGTGGCCGCCCAGGCCGGCTGAGCCGCCGCGGCGTTCTCCACCGCGGCCCGCATCTCGTCCTTGCTGGCCAGCGCGACCTGGGCCTGGACCTCCCCGGTCGAGGGGTGGAACACGTCGGCGAAGCGCCCGCTCTCGCCGCCCACGGTACGGCCGCCGATGAAGTGCCCGATCTTGCGCATGCGCGCCTCCCTGATGTCGTGTTGGGTTTGGTTTTGGCGCAGCCTAGCAGGATCGCTTGAACGATAAAGCCGGATGCGCTTACATCCGTTGTGCATCGATGCACAGCGGGTTTGCGACCATGAGCCGGGCCGGACGCAACTGGGACGACCTGCGCTTCTTCCTGGCGGTGGCGCGCACCGGCACCCTGAGCGCCGCCGCGACCCGGACCGGCACCGAGCACACCACCGTGGGGCGCCGCATCCGCGCCCTGGAGGAAGGGCTGGGCGCGCGCCTGTTCCACCGCAGCAACGTCGGCTACGCGCTCACCGAGGACGGCGCCAACCTGATGACCGTGGCCGAGGCCATGGAGAGCGCCTTCCTGTCCGCCAGCGCCGCCACGGAGGCGGGCGCGCAATCCGTCTCCGGCACCGTACGGATCGGAGCCCCGGACGGGTTCGGCAGCGTGTTCCTGGCCTCGCGGATGCACCGGCTGACCGAGCGCCATCCGGGGCTGGAGGTCGAGATCATGGCGACCGCGCGGATCTTCAGCCTGTCGAAGCGCGAGGCCGACATCGTCATCGGGCTGTCCACCCCGCAGCAGGCCCGGGTGGTGGCGCGCCGGCTCACCGATTACCGGCTGTTCGTCTACGGATCCGAGGCCTACCTCGCTGCGGCGCCCGCGATCGCCGGCGTCCCGGACCTCACGGCGCATCCGTTCGTCGGCTATATCGAGGACATGCTGTTCGCGCGCGAGCTGAACTATCTCGGCGCGCTCGAACCGGCCGTCTCGGCGCGGCTGCGCTCGACCAACCTGCTCGCCCAGGTCCACGCGACGCTGAACGGCGCCGGGCTGTGCATCCTGCCGGCCTTCATCGCGGCGGCCCATCCCGGGCTGGCGCCGGTCCTGCCCGGGGCGGTGTCGCTGACGCGCTCGTTCCACATGCACATCCACGAGGACCACCGGAAGGCGGCCCATATCCGGGCGGTGGCGGGCTTCATCGCCGGCGAGGTCGAGGCGGCGGGCGCGCTGTTCGCCGGGCCGTCCGTGTAAGCGTCGGCGGTTTCGCGGCGGCGGCCCAAGTCCTAAGATCGACAGTTCCTGAAGGCCCGAACCGGCTCTGAGCGAAGGATCAAAAAATGGTTGCCTCGATCGCCCTGCCGCGGCTGATGCGCATCGGCGCCGGCGCCTCGCGGCTGCTGCCGGAGATCCTGGGCCAGCTCGGCCTGTCGCGCCCCTTCGTGGTCACCGACCCCTACCTGGTCAGCAGCGGCCGCACCGACACGCTGCTCGAACGGCTCGCCAGCGCGGGGGCCCGCGGAACGATCTTCTCCGAGACCGTGCCGGACCCGACCGTGGCCTCCGTGGAGGCGGCGCTCGCGGCGCTCCAGGCCGGCGACTTCGACTGCGTGGTCGGCTTCGGCGGCGGCAGCCCGATGGACACCGCCAAGGCGGTGGCGGTGCTTGCCCGCCACGGCGGCCACATGCGCGACTACAAGGCGCCCCGCCTGCAGGACGAGCCCGGCCTGCCGATCGTGGCGATCCCCACCACGGCCGGCACCGGCTCGGAGGCGACCCGCTTCACCATCGTCACCGACGAGACCTCGGACGAGAAGATGCTCTGCATCGGGCTGGCCTACCTGCCGGTGGCCGCGCTGGTCGACTACGAACTGACCCTGACCAAGCCGAAGCGCCTCTCCGCCGACACCGGCATCGATGCGCTGACCCACGCCATCGAGGCCTACGTCTCGCGCAAGTCCAACCTGTTCTCGGACGGGCTCGCGCTCCAGGCGATGCGCCTGATCGCGCCGAACCTGCGCCGGGTCTGGACCGACCCCAGCGACCGCGCGGCCCGGGAGGCGATGATGCTCGGCGCGACCCAGGCCGGCATCGCCTTCTCGAACGCGTCGGTGGCGCTGGTCCACGGCATGAGCCGGCCGATCGGCGCGCATTTCCACGTGGCCCACGGGCTCTCGAACGCGATGCTGCTGCCGGTGGTGACCGCCTTCTCGGCCCCCGCCGCGGTGGCGCGCTACGCCGCCTGCGCCCGGGCCATGGGGATCCCCGGCCTCGACGGCGACGACCGGGCCGCCGTCAACGCCCTGGTGGCGGAACTCGAAGCCCTCAACGACGACCTCGACGTGCCCGGCCCCCGGGAATACGGGATCGACCCGGCCCGCTGGGAGGCCCTGATCCCGACCATGGCCGCGCAGGCGCTCGCCTCCGGCTCCCCCGCCAACAACCCGCTCGAGCCGAGCGCGGAGGAGATCCAGGCGCTGTACCGGCGGGTCTGGGCGGCCTAATCGTCGCTGGTGAAAAGCGCTGCTCTCCTCTCCCGTACGAGCGTGCGGATTCACATATCGGGTCGGCAGAACACACGGGAGACACCGCGGCTCTCCCTCCCCCCTTTGCGGGGGAGGGTGGCCCCCGCAAAGGGGGGGGAGAGGGGAGCGACGGTGCAGGAGAAAGCGCCGGCCTGCACCCCTGCGCGGCCTTCTTCCGGAAGCCGGGTTCCCCTCTCCCGATCCGGCCTGAAGGCCGGCCCACCCTCCCCCGCAGAGGGGGGAGGGAGACGCGTCTGGGGTTAGCCTTGGCCCAAATCCGGCAGCGATGTGAGAATATCGTAGCCCGTGCGGGAAAGGGAGCGCGTCGCGTTCTGCAAGAGCAAGAGCCTTCAAATCCTTGACGGCCCTCGCCTCACGATAAGAGCGCCTATTACTTCGCCGCCGCCGTCAGCGGGCAGCCGCTCTCGGCCGGGCTCGCGTAGGCTTCCTTGCCCGGGATGGTCGCGAGTTGCTTGTAGAGGTCCCACGGGCCCTTCGACTCGGCCGGCTTCTTGACCTCGAACAGGTACATGTCGTGCACCATGCGGCCGTTCGGCTGCACCGTGCCGCCATGGGCGAACACGTCGTCCACCGGGAGCGCCTTGAGCTTGGCGTTGACCGCCTCGGTCTCGTCGGTGCCGGCGGCCTTGACGGCCTTCAGGTAGGACAGCACCGCCGAGTAGGTGCCGGCCTGGATCATGTTGGGCATCCGACCGGTGCGCTTCATGTAGCGCTGGCCGAAGGCGCGGGTCTCGTCGTTGGCGTCCCAGTACCAGCCCTCGGTCAGGGTCAGGCCCTGCGCGACCTTGAGGCCGAGCCCCTCCACCTCCGAGAGGGTGAACAGCAGGGCCGCGAGCTTCTGGCCGCCCTCGACGATGCCGTACTCGGCCGCCTGCTTGATCGCGTTGGAGGTGTCCAGCCCGGCATTGGCGAGCCCGATCACCTTGGCCTTCGAGCCCTGCGCCTGGAGCAGGAACGAGGAGAAGTCCTGGTTCGAGAGCGGGTGGCGGACGCTGCCCAGCACCTTGCCGTTGTTGGCCAGCACCACGCGGCTGGTATCGGCCTCCAGCGCCGAGCCGAAGGCGTAGTCGGCGGTGAGGAAGAACCAGGTGTCGCCGCCGGCCCGGGTCAGCGCGCCGCCGGTGCCGACCGCCAGCGCGCGGGTGTCGTAGGCCCAGTGGTAGCCGTAGGGCGTGCACGCCTTGCCGGTGAGGTCGCTGGAGGCCGCCCCGGTGGTGATCGTGATCTTCTTCTTCTCGCGGGACAGGCCCTGGACCGCCAGCGCCACCGACGAGGTGGTCAATTCCATGATCGCGTCGACGCCGTCGCGGTCGTACCATTGCCGGGCGATGCCCGAGGCGATGTCCGGCTTGTTCTGGTGGTCGGCCGCGAGGATCTCGATCGGCACGCCGTCGACCTTGCCGCCGAAATCCTCCACCGCCATCCGGGCGGCTTCCACCGAGCCCTGGCCGCCGAACTGAGCATAGAGGCCGGACTGGTCGTTGAGCACGCCGATGCGCAGCGCGTTGCCCGAGAAGGCGCCGGCCGCGGCACCCTGTGCGGCCGCCGGGCCCGAGCCCAGAGCCAGGGCGGTGGCCAGCACCGCACCGCCAAATGTCCTGATCATGTCACTCCCCGGCATGTTTTGCCCGGATGATCCGAGCACCCGATTCTGACGCGGGTTCGGCCGCAGACTATTGCAGCCGCGGATGCTGCGCCACGGCCAGGATTGAGCCGCGCGTGAGAGATCGCGCCGGTTGTGACCGACCCGGCAACCGCCCCGTTTCCGGACCGTATCCGACCGGGACAGTTATAATACCTTAACCATAAGTACACGAATGGCCCCGCAGGGTCCGGGGATGGACGGCAATTCGGCCGTCTCCGGCGCGTGGCGATGCGATGAATCCAGCCCGTCTCGCCGTCCTCGGCATCGCCCTCGCAGCGGGCAGCGGGGCGGCCTTCCTGATGAGCGGCGGCGACCCGCCTCCGCCGCCGCTCATCAGGAA